>JACQDU010000591.1 GCA_016200955.1 bacterium | reverse complement strand
GTCGACTCCGACACGCGCTTCACGCAGGAGGTCTGGAAGCCCTACGGTCTCCGCGGGAGCGGCCAGCTCCACGAGGACCTGCGCTTCCACATGGCGCTCGACCTCCTGACGGAGGTCGTCTCCGACGACGACGTGCCGGCCGTCGTCTCGCTCCTCCGGGAGAACCTGGGCGACTCCGTGGACGACGTGATCAACGTCCTCTCCGGGAGACGCGATGCGTCTCGCGCGGCTCTCAGGCACATGCTCAAGGACTCCTCCGACGTGGCGCGAGAGAACGCCGCGCGAGCGCTGGGAGAGATCGGCACCGTGGAGGATGTCCCGGCCTTCTCGGCGCTCCTCGACGACGCCTCGCCCAGGGTGAGACGAGCGGCCGTGAGCGCCTTCGAGACGCTCCCCGTGCAGGCGAGCGAGGCGGCGAAGGCGGCGGCGCTCGCGAACGACCCCGATCCCCAGGTCGCGATCCCCGCGCTCCACGTGGGCTCGACCTACGGCCAGCGCTCGGCCGGCGCCGCGGCGCGGAAGGTCCTCGCGGCGGGCAAGCACCACCCGATCGAGCTCCGCATCGAGGCCGCGCGCGCGCTCGCTCGCATGAGCGACGCGGCCGCGGCCGCGGCGGTCCTGCGCCCCGTGCTCGCTCCCGACCCCTCGGGTCAGCGGGATCGCGACGAGCTCCTCAAGTTCGCCGCGTGGTCGGCCGGCGCCTCGGGCGATCAGGGGAGCCTCGAGTCCCTCGAGGCCCTCGCCTCGAGCGAGGCGGGGACCTACGAGGCGGGAGTCTACTTCGCGATCGCGCGCGCGGGAGGCCTCCGCTTCCTGGCGCAGCTCGCGGCGAACGGCACGGACCACTCGAGGCGCCTCGCACTCCGCGCGCTCGGGTCCGCGACGGGAGACACCGCCGAGATCGCGCAGGCCCTCACGACCGCGGCGGAGCAGGCCTTCGAGCCCAAGTCCGGCGGCCGCGACTTCAACGACTTCCTCGCGGCCTACCGCGCGCTCCTCGACCGGAGCGACGAGCGCTCGCGTCCCGCGATCGGGCGCTTGCTCGAGACGGTCGTCGAGAGACGGCGAGGCCAGGGCGTGACGGACCAGATGCTCTGGACGCTCGTCCCGATCGCCGAGGACGCGCTCTCGAAGGAAGCCGCGCCGGCGTTCGAGAAGATCGTGACGGGCCCGGGCGATCCTTACCTGCGCCGGCTCGCCGCGGAGGCTCTCTCGGTGGTGGATGCCCCGAGGGCGAAGACGTTCCTCTCCGAGCAGATCGGCCGCACCTCGAACCCGGAGCTCCAGGCCGCGATGGCGCGCGGCCTCGCGCGCTCGGGCGATCCTTCTCACATGGACAGGGCGATCGAGACCTCGAAGAGAGACGTCGACGGCAAGATCACGGGAGAAATGCCGCGCTTCGCGCTGCGCGGCGACGTGACCGGCTTCCTCAACATGCTCGGCTGCGACTATGCGTACGCGGGGAAGACGGAGGAAGCGATCCTCTGCTTCCGTCGCATGCGCTGGCTCAAGCCCGATCGCATCTACAACTACTCGTCTTACAACATCGCTTGCTCGCTCTCGCTCGCGGGGAAGCTCGACGACGCGCTCCGCTGGCTGCGCCGCTCGATCCGGGACGGCTTCCACGAGTGGCGCCACATGCGCGCCGACCCCGACTTCCTGAACCTGAACAAGGACCCTCGATTCCTGCGGCTCGTCGACGAGATGAGGACCGAGCAGGAGATCGAGCCGATGGAAGACGGATACTAGACAAGGGCGTGATTTCGGCATGGTTGCGACTCGCGACCGACCGTGAACGCTCGGAGCTGTGTCGGGAACGCGAAGACGCGAAGATGTGAAGACGCTTCAGGACGTTCTTTGCCCCTTCGCGCCCTTCTTGTTCTCTCGCGGGGTCGGGACGGGAGACCGTGCTGAATCGCGCCTGTTCATTTAGAAGCTCGGCTGGAGGCGACACGGGAGTCACCGCGCCGGCCGATCGACGTGATCGGTTGCGTCGAGAAAAAAAGTGAAACCTGAAGGCGGGCGCGAAGAAGCCCGCTTCGCGTCTTCGCGTTTGACGTCGCTTCGACCGTCACTTCGGCGGGTTCTTCTCGAGCCAGTCGCGGATCCTGGGCGCCTCCCGCCGATCGGGCGCGAGCTCGAGGAAGCGGAGGTAGTCCGCTCGCGCCCGCTCGACGTCGCCCTTGAGCGCGAGCATGTCGCCCCGGGCGGCGAACCCGTTCCAGAGCTTCGGGTCGAGCTCGATCGCTCTCGTGAAGTCGGCGAGCCCTCCGGCGAGGTCGTTCAGCTTCACGCGAGCGCCGCCTCGATTCGAGCACGCGGTCACGTTCCTGGGGTCGATCTCGAGCGCCTTCGTGTAGTCGGCGATCGCTCCCTGGAAGTCGTCCTTGATGGCGCGCGCGTTCGCGCGGTTCGTGTAGGAGATGCCGTCCCTCGGGTCGATCTCGATCGCTCGCGTCATGTGAGCGATCGCGAGGTCGAGCTCGCCTTTCTTGACCTGAGCGGTCCCGAGGTATCGCCAGGCGCTCCCCGACTTCGGGTCGATCTCGAGCGCGCGCTTGAGGTCCTCGATCGCGGCGTCGAGCTCGCCCCGCGACGTGCGGATGAAGCCCCGGTTCGCGAGAGCGCCCACGTTCCTGGGCTCGATCGCGAGCGCTCGCTCGACGTCGGCGCGGGCGCCCTCCATGTCGCCCTTCCTCACGCGAGCGACGGCGCGGTTGTTCCACGCGGCCGCGTTCCTCGGCTCGAGCTCGAGCGCGCGCGAGAGGTCGGCGATCGCGAGATCGTTCTCGCCCCTCTGGAAGCGCGCGACGCCGCGAGCCGACCACGCGGTCGCGACCCTCCGGTCGAGCTCGAGCGCGCGCGTGGCGTCGGCGATCGCGCCGTCCAGGTCGCCTCTCCGGCAGCGCACGTCGGCGCGCACGCAGAGCGCGCGGGCGCTCGCGGGGTCGAGGTCGAGCGCGTGCGCGACCTCGCCCGACGCTCCGTCGAGGTCGCCCTTCGCGAGCTTCTGCTCCGCCCGCACGACGGTGTCGGCGAGGTCGGTCGCGGCCCGCGAGCTCCCGGCCAACCTGTCCTTGAGGAAGAAGGCGGCAGCGAGAGAAAGCCCGGCGACGAGGCCCAGCGCGAGTCCGGGGAGGAGCATTCTCCTCGAGCGAGACGGCCCCGCGAGCGCTCGCTCGAGCCGGGCGCCGTCCTCGAAGCGACGCTCGGGATCGCGGGAGAGCGAGCGCTCGATGACCGAGGCGAGCCACGCGGGAGCGTCCGGCCGGAGGTGCCGGACGGGCTCGAAGGAGCCCCGGTGAACTCTCTCGACGAGCTCGACGATCGTCGGGCCCGAGAACGCCGGCTCTCCCGCGAGGCACTCGTAGAGGATCGCTCCCAGCGAGAAGACGTCCGCCTGCGGGCCGGCGGACTTGCCGTCGCGCATCTGCTCGAACGCGGCGTAGCCGACCGTCCCCACGAGGTCGCCCGAGCGCGAGAGCGAGATGCTCCCGCCCGAGTCGGGCGTGTCCCCGCGGAAGTGCTTGGCGAGCCCGAGGTCCGCGAGGAGGGCCTCGCCGTCTCGCGTGAACAGGACGTTCTCGGGCTTGAGGTCGCGATGCACCACGCCGCGCTCGTGCGCCCGCGCGAGCGCGCTCGCGAGCGAGCGCCCGAGCGCGATCGCCTCGTCCACGGCGAGCTTCCTACGCCTGAGCCGCTCCCGGAGCGTCCCGCCCTCCAGGAACGGCATGACGAGGAAGGGGCCGTGGCTCGAGCTCCCCGCGTCCAGGAGCGGCACGAATCCTTCCCGCTCGCCGAAGCCGGAGAGGAGCCGCCTCTCGCGCTCGAAGCGCTCGATCGTTCCGTCCTCGAGAGGTCCGCGGAGCAGCTTGACCGCGACCTCGCGGCCGTCGGGCGAGCGCGCGCGGTAGACGGACCCCATGCCGCCGCGACCGATCTCGGAGAGGAGCTCGTAGGCCCCGACTTTCACGAGACGAAGACGGCGGCGCCGCGAGAAAGGCTCACGGTTTTCCGCCGACGTGGAAGTTCTCGTAGAGGCGGAGCGTGTTCCTGAGCAGCATGGCGACCGTGATCGGCCCGACTCGCGGGAGGAAGGCGCTCGCTCGTTCTACGACGTCGTCGTCGACGTTCTTGTAGGTCGAGATGTTGATGCACACCGAGTCCGGCTTGATCTCTCGCGCGCGCACGGGCACGAAGTCGGGAGAGGGAACTCCCGTGACGACGACGTCGGACTGGGAGAGGGCCTCCGCCCGCGTGAGCGCGGCCTCGCGCGCCTCCTTCCCCTCGAAGACGACGAGGCCGTCTAGGTCGAACGAGAGGACGCGAGCCCCGTCGTGTGCGAGCATGGCCGCGAGCGGGCGTCCGACGACCTCGCTCCGGTTGAAGACGCACGCCGTCTTCCCGCGGAGCTGCTCGCCCACCGGCGCTCCCGCTCGATAGACCGCGAGCGTCTCGAGCGTCTTCACGACCGCGAGCGCCGTGCACGGCAAGACGGCCTTCCGCGTCGCCCCGGCGTCGAGGAAGCGCTGGTCGTGGTAGAGCCTGTAAGCCCACGCCGAGTTCAGCCCCTCGACGTCCTTCTCGAGCTTGACCTCGTCCTGGAGCGTCCGGTCGCGCTCGGGCCCGAAGATCGGGTAATAGACGATGACCCCGTGGACCTTCGCGTCGTCGTTCGCGCGCGCGAGCTCCTCCTCGACCGCGAGCTTCGGGACCTTCACGAGCTCGAACGACATCCCGACGTCGGCGCACCCGTTCGCCGTGTACTGCGCGTAGACCTCGCTCGCGCGGCGCTCGCTCGCGAGGATCCCGCGGAGCATGATCGCCGCGCCGAGCGTGCGCGCCGTCTCGCGCACCTCGTCGCGGAACGGCCGCGCGATCTCCTCCGCCGAGACGATCCTTCCCATCGAGCAGGAGATTACCAGGTCGCGTCCGGCCTCGGCTCGTGCTCGTGATCGTGATCGAGGTCGTGCTAGCCTCTGGGTCGATGGCGAAGAGATCCTCTCGACGGGAGAAGGCCCGGCGCCCGCGCGCCCGCCCCGCCTTTCCCATAGAGCACGCCCTCGCGAAGCTCCGCGAGCTCACCCGGACGCTGAGAGTCCCCGTCGTCACGCTCGCGGCCCAGGTCTCGGAGGACCCCTGGGAGGTGCTCGCCGCGTGCATCCTCTCTCTCAGGACGAAGGACTCGACGACGGCGGAGGCCGCCAGGCGCCTCTTCGCTCGAGCGCGCACGCCGGAAGCGACGCTCGGCCTTCCCGAGAGCGAGCTCGCGACCCTGATCTATCCCGTCGGCTTCTACCGCACGAAAGCTCGCGTGCTCCACGGCCTCGCGCGCGCGATCCGGGACGAGCACCAGGGGCGCGTGCCGGACGACCTCGACGCTCTCCTCGAGCTCAAGGGCGTCGGGAGGAAGACGGCGAACCTCGTCCTGACTCAAGCCTTCGGAAAGCCCGGGATCTGCGTCGACACGCACGTCCACCGGATCACGAACCGCTGGGGCTACGTGCGCACGAGGAGCCCGGACGAGACCGAGCAAGCTCTCAGGAAGAAGCTCCCGGCGCGCTGGTGGATCCAGATCAACCAGATCCTCGTCGCCTTCGGCCAGGGAGTCTGCGGGCCGATCTCTCCTCGCTGCAGCGAGTGCCCGATCGAGGCGAGCTGTGAAAAGATCGGGGTCAAGCACCAGCGGTAAGGCAAGAGAGCTCGACCCAGAACAGAAGACGCAAAGACGCCAAGAGCTTCAAAGGAACCCTTCGCGCCTTCGGCCTTTGCGACCTTGCTTTTCGGGCAGAGGTCGGATCCGACCTTCGTCATCTTCGACGCGCGAGGATCCAGATGAACGTCGGGCAACCGATCGCGCTCGTGACGATGTTGATCGGGAGCTCGACCGGGTAGAGCGCCGTCCGCGCGAGCGCGTCGCACGCGACGAGGAAAGCCGCTCCTCCGAGAGCGGAGCACGGGAGCACGACGCGGTGGTCGGGGCCCGCGAGGCGGCGGACGGCGTGAGGGACGATCAGGCCGACGAACCCGACCGGCCCCGCGACGGCGACGACGCCCGCCGTGAGCAGGCTCGCTCCCAGGAAGGCGAGCTTGCGCGCTCGGACGGGGTCGACGCCGAGGGCGCGCGCGGACTCCTCGTCGAGCGAGGCCACGTCGAGGTCTCGCACGACGAAGGCGAGCACGGCTCCTCCGAGGAACAAGAGG
>JACQDU010000590.1 GCA_016200955.1 bacterium | reverse complement strand
GTTGTCGGCCGCCGCCTCGTGCGCCCGCGAGAGCCTCTCGTCGAAGAGCCCTCTCGCGAGAGGGTCCGCCGCGTCGTCGGGCAGGCTCGCGAGCGCGGCCCGGGCGCGGTCGTCGCGCACCTCGAGCGCGCGGACGCCGACCGCGTCTTTGTCCGTCAGGCCGTGGTCCTCGGGCGGCCGCGTCCGGAGCTTGGCCTCCCGCTCCTTCTTCTCGCGCTCGAGCGCGCGCCGCTTCGCGCGCTCGTCCACGAACAGCGCGATGACGCACGCGAGCGCCGCGAGGGAGAGCACGAGAAGCCCGGCGCTCCTCGCGTGGCGCGCCGCCGGCCGTTCCTTCCAGGCCTCGGCCGAGCCGCCGATCTCGAGCGCCCGGCCCTGCACGAAGCGGTCGAGGTCCACGGCGAGCTGGCGCGCGTTCGCGTAGCGCTCGGCGGGGTCGCGCGCCATGGCCTTCGCGATGACGCGCACGAGGTCGGCCGGCATGCGCGGGTCCACGACCGTCGGCGCGGCGGGCGGCTCCGCGAGCACGCGCAGGAGCACCGTCCTCGCGTCGAGCCCGGGATACGGCGGCTTCCCCGAAGCGAGCTCGTAGAGCGTCGCTCCGAGCGAGTAGATGTCGCTCTGGCGCGACCCGCGTCCCCCGCGCGCGACCTCGGGCGCCAGGTAGAGCGGAGTCCCGACGACGATCCCGTCGCTCGTGAGCGTCGCCTTCTGGTTCATGCGAGCGAGCCCGAAGTCCGTGACGCGCGGCCGCCCCGAGTCGTCGAGGAGGATGTTCGCGGGCTTCAGGTCCCGGTGGAGCACGCCCTGGCCGTGCGCGTAGTCGATCGCGTGCGCGATCTGGGACATGATCCGCGCCGCCTCGATGTAGGAGACGCGCTCGCGCTTCATGACGTCTTCCAGTGAGACGCCGCTTATGAGCTCCATGGCGTAGTAATGGAAGCCGTCGGCCTCGCCGCGCTCGTACATGCCGACGATGTTCGCGTGCTTGAGCCGCGCGGTCGCCTCCGACTCTCGCCGGAAGCGCTCGACGGACTCGGCGTCCACCGCGGCGGCGTGGGAGAGGACCTTGAGCGCGACCTCGCGCCCGAGGTCGGTGTGACGCGCGACGACGACGGTGCCCATGGCTCCCTTGCCGAGCGAGCGGACGATCTCGTAGGGCCCGATGCGCTGCCCGGGCTCGAAGCGGCCTTTCGGGCCGTTCGCGAGCGTGGTGTCGGCGGCGCTGTCGTGGGCGCCTCGGCGGTCGGGCATGAAAGGAGCGTACTCGCGCGGCGCCGGCCCGTCCAACGCGGGGCTCACTTCTCTCTCGCATCCGTCATTCAATTTCCCGGACGAAAAGGGACTAAGATCGTCCGGGAGAGGAAGCCATGAGAGCCCGTCTCGCGCTCGCCGTCTCCCTGGGCGTCGCCTCTCTCGCCTCCGTGGGCGTTCCCGCGAGGGGAGACGACCGGGAGAAGCTCGCGCTCGACAAGTGGGAGACCGCGCGCGCGCCGCGAGACGGCGCCCCGGTCGGGAAGCTCGCGGCCGGCGCTCCCCGGCTCCCGTTCGCGGCGGCGCAGGAAGACGTCCTCGCGCGGACGGTCGTCGACGTGCCCGCGGCGGTGGCCTCGTGCACGCTCGCCCTCGAGCTCGAGCGCGTGCGCTGGGACGCGACCCTCTCGCTCGACGGGAGCGTCCTCGCGAGCGGGCTCGAGGGAGACGTCTCGGTCGACCTGCCGCCGCTCTCTCCCGGGAAGCACGAGATCCTCCTGAGGGCGCGCGACGTGCGCGCGGCCGCCGTGGCGGGGAAACGCGTCGCCGACGACGACTCCGTCGAGGGAGGCTGGTTCCTCCCGGTCGGCAAGGCCCCTCGCCTCGCGGGGATCCTCGGGAGCGCGCGGATCGTCGAGCGGCTCCAGGTCGATGTCGTCTCGACGTACGTGGAGTCGATTCCCGGGAGAAAGCCCGAGCTCGTGCTCGAGCTCCGGGGAAGGACGGGCGAGCCTTGCCTGGTCCGTTGCGCGACCTACAACGTCGGCTCGACGAAGCCCGAGGAGGTCGCTCTCGCGAAGGGCGAGCGGGGGCGCGTCGTCTTCTCCTGGCCCGAGGAGATCCGCTCCGGCACGCCCCTCTCGCACATGGAGACGCGAGTCCTCGTGAACGATCGCATCGCATGCGAAGGTCTCCGGCTCTCCGCGCGTTCGATCGCCCTCGAGAACGGCCGGCTCGCGATCGACGGGAAGCCCGCTCCCTTCTTCGTCCTCGGCGCTCCTCCGGGCGAGGGCAAGCCGGCCGCGCAGGAAGCGATCCGCCGCGCCCGCGCCGCGGGAGCGACCGTCGTCGCGACGGGAGGCTTCCGCGACCGCGCGTGGCTGGACGCGGTCGAGCTCTCGGGTCTCCTCATCTTGATGGAGACGGACCTCGCGCCGCCGCTCTCCGCTTACGCGCTCGAGGACGAGCGGTTCTGGCGCGCGTTCCGGCGAGACGCGCTCGCCATGATCGAGCGGGAGCGAGGGCGGAGCGCGATCGTCGCGTGGGGCCTGGCGCGCGGTCTCCTGCGAGACGGAGCGGGAGCGTCCGCGATCGTGCGGGAGAAGATCTCGGCGCTCGGCCGGGAAGCGCGCGCTCTCGACGCCTCCCGGCCGGTCGCTCTCCCGCAGGACGACGCGCGCCTGCTCGGCTTCGGGATTGCATGGGAGCCTCCGCACCCGCGCCCCGAGCGCGCGCGAGGCGCGGTCGTCGAGCTCCCGCCGGCGGATCCGCCTCTGACGCTCGCCTCGCGCGTCTCGCTCGCGGGAGACCCGGGGTTCCTCGACGCGAACGCCGTCGCGCTCGCGCTCGCGCGGGAGCGCGCGGGCCTCGCGCTCGAGGCGCGAGCGCTCTCGGCGCTGGGAGTCGACCTGGGAGCGCCGCCCGAGGCCGCTCTCCCGGAGCTCGCGCGCTCCCTCGCTCCTCTCGTGCTCGTCCCGGAGCCCGCGCGAGGAGGCGGGGAGCTCTCGGGGAAGCCGGTCGAGCGGCGGCTCACGCTCGTCTCCGACTTGCCCGCGGAAGCGGACGTGGCGATCACGTGGTCGCTCACGTTCCCGGGACAGAAGGACGCCGTTCTCTCGGGAAGACTCGCCCTGCGAGCGAGGCTCGGCGCGGCGCTCCCGCTCGACCTTCGCTTCACGGCTCCTCCCGTGAAAGCGCGGCAGGAGGCGAGCCTCCACGTCGAGGCCGTGGCGCAAGGGGAGCGCGCCGCGCTCGACCTCGCGCTCGCTCTCTGGCCCGCGCGAGCGCAGGCGCTCAGGACGGCGAAGCGAGTCGTCCTCGTCGACGGCCACGACGGCTCGACGGGAGAGGCTCTCGTCGAGGCCGGCGTCTCGTGGCGTGAGGCGCCCGCGTCTC
>JACQDU010000589.1 GCA_016200955.1 bacterium | reverse complement strand
GGTGCAGCGCTCCGGGTTGCGGGGCGGCGACCGTCGTCAAGCCCGCGACGATCGGCGCGAAGCCCGCGGTGCTGAAGCCCGCGAAGGCTCCCCTTAAGCGGCGCCGCTGGCTTCCCCCGCTCGCGATCCTCGTCCTCGGAGGCTCGATGGCCGCGGCCGCTCTCGTCGCGACCATGACCGAGCTTCCGAAGCACGAGGTCGCGGGCACGAAGCTCACGCGACCCTCCATGCCTCCCACGGAGAAGCCCCCGGCGCCCGACACGAGCGAGCCCCCGCCGTCGCCCGCGACGCCCGCGCCCCCGGTCGAGAAGCCGCCGGCGCCGGTGCCGCCGCCCGAGCCCGCGACCGATGGCCCCTGGGGTCGCTGCGAGCTCCTCCGCACCGCGAAGGCCCTCGCGAGCTCTCCCGGAGACGAGGACGGCTGGAAGCGCCTCCTCGGGCTCACGCTCGCGGTCAAGAAGGAAGCCGAGCGCGAGGCGGAGCGGCAGGTCTACGAGAAGGGCCGGCTCGACCTCCCGAAGAAGGTCCTCGAGCTCCCGCTCGCGAGCGCGGGCGTCCACGACACGCTCGTGGGCATGCGGTGCGCGGGCGTCACGCCGAGGAGCGTGATCTCGGGCTCGTTCGTCGTCGTCGATGGCGACCTCGCCCTGAAGGGCCGCGGATACATCCTCCGCAGCGTCGTCATCGTGACCGGGAACCTCTCGACGGACGGCTACATCAACGACTCGATCGTGATCGCGGGCGGCGCCATCAAGTGCGCGATGCACGTGAGGAGCTCGGTCGTGCTCGCGCAGGGCGGCGTCGAGAGCGCTCACAGCTATGCGCTCGGCTCGATCGTCCGCGGGCCCCTCGCGCTCGACGGCTACGTCGAGAGCTGCGTCGTCTTCGGCGAGGTCCGGCAGCGGAGCCCCGACCTCCGCGGTGCCGAGTCGAGGCCCTCCGAGGAGCTCGATTGCTTCATCCGCAACCTCAGGGAGCCGGACCTGGGAGCGCTCGCGGACCTCGACCCTCCGCGGAAGGCGGGAGCGCACCTGGCGCGCGCGATCAAGGTCGCGCTCGTGAAGATCGAGAAGCCGTCCGTCGCCGATGCCAGGAAGCGGCTCGAGTCGCTCGGAGCGAAGGTCACGGAGGTCGCGCCCGACGCTCCTCTCGCGAAGTTTCTCGAGCACGACGTCGTCGACTTCCCGGCGGAGTGGGGACAGTGCGAGGGCCTCGGCGAGCTCGCGGAGACTTACAGGGGCGTCCTCGCGAAGGGCCGCGGGATCATGTTCTCGAAGCCCGGCGGCGGCGATCGGTCGCTCTCCCTCCTCCCGCATCCCTTGAAGGTCCTCGGCCGTCCTCTGATCGGCGACCACGCGACGCGCGCGTACACGCAGGGGAAGCCGCATCCTCTCGCCGAAGGGCTCGTGGACGGCGACCTCCCGTATCCCCACGACGTGATCACCGAGGAAGACGAGCACTGGACCGTCCTCGCCCGCGCGAAGGAGCAGAAGTACGCGACGCTCCTCGTGAGCGAGGACACGGGACGGGTCGTCCTCCACACGGCCTGGGACAACTACGGCGACAGCATCCCGACCGACAGGTACTTCGTCCGCGCCCTCACGTGGCTCGCGGGCGACGAGCTCAAGTGAGTCAGCGTTCCGCGCTCGACGCGGCCTCGCGCGGGACGCTCGGCAGGGCCCGCGAGAGTCTCTCGTCGATCGACCGTCCCTCGTAGGTCTTCTCGCGGAAGTGAGCGAACGGCGACACCGGCTCGAGCGCGACCACGGTCGGGTCCGAGCCGCGCTCGAAGGCGGCGCGGAAGTCGATCCGCTCCCACGCCTCGAGCGCGGCCGGCCTGAAGGTCGTCCCGCGAGCGAGCGAGATCGCTCTCCGCGCGGGCTCGAAGACGATCGCGTGCGTGTTCTCGTGCGGCTGGCACACGGCGCCCAGGATTCGCCGCGCGGCGGCCGGGTCGACCTTGCCCGCGTTCTCCTCGAGAAGGTCCGCGAGAGCGCGCGCTCGCTCGTCGGTGTCGACCGCGCAGACGGGATCGAGCGGCCCGTTCGCGCAGGAGAGGGAGCCGGCCTCGAGGAAGCGGTCGGGCGCGTCGGCGCTCACGATCGCGCTCGTCTTCTCGTCCGCGAGCGCCACGAAGTGCCCCGAGGCGACGCGCGTCGCGCGGAAGAGAGCGCGAGCTTCCTCGACGGTCGAGCACTCCTCGAGGATCCGCCTCACGAGGAAGGCGAGCGGCGTGCCCGCTCTCCTCGGGCCGGCGCCCTCGTTCACGAGGATCGCCGCGCAGAGGCCGGCCTCGTTCATGCCGCTCGAGACCGCGGCGAAGCCCGGCCACCCGATCGACACGAAGGCTCGCTTCCCGCGCGGACGCACGAGGAGGACGAGCGTGCTCCGGCCGAGGACGTGCGAGGGTGCGAAGTCGAGGTTCCGCCCGAAGACGAGCGGACCCCGGGCTCTCCCGTCCGCCGGACCGAACGCCGCGAAGGCCGTGCAGGCGCACGAGTCCGCCGCCGCGTTCGCTCGCAGGAGGTCCCTCGCGTCCACGTCGGCGGAGAGAGCCATGGCCTCGACCTCGTGGAGGTGGTCCTCGGGAACGCCCGCTCCGGGAGAATGGCCCTCGGGCGGCGAGGACGTGAGCAAGTCCCGCAGGAGAGAGAGGCGCTTCCAGCTCGAGAGGAGGTCCCGGAGCGGCTCGCGCGCGAGCGCGCCGAGCTGGGAGCCGATCTCGTCGGGGCTCCCCTCGACGCACGCGATCGCGAGGTTCCCTCGCAGGAGGAGGCGGCCTCTCCCGCTCTTCCCTTCCAGGAAGACGTCCGAGGCGGGCGAGACCGAGAAGTGGCTGCAGCCCGTCGCTCCCAGGAGGAGGAGCCCGAGGAGGCCGGCACGGGCCCTCCCGGATCGCGGC
>JACQDU010000596.1 GCA_016200955.1 bacterium | reverse complement strand
GAGGAGTGCCGGACTCTCAGCGCGAAGGGCATGAGGCGCGTCTCTCCCTTCCTCGTGCCCATGATGATGATCAACGCCGCGTCGGGGCAGCTCGCGATCCGGCACGGGCTCCGCGGTCCGAACCTGTGCGTGTCCTCCGCTTGCGCGACCGGCAACCACGCGATCGGGATCGCCTTCCAGCAGATCCGCCACGGATACGCCGACCTCATGTTCGCGGGAGGAGCCGAGGCCGCTCTCACGCCGATCGGGCTCGCGGGGTTCTGCCAGGCGCGCGCTCTCTCGACCAGGAACGACTCTCCCGAGAGGGCGAGCCGGCCGTTCGACAAGAACCGGGACGGGTTCGTCTTCGGCGAGGGCGCGGGCATGCTCGTCCTGGAGTCGCTCGACCACGCGAAGAAGCGCGGCGCGAGGATCTACGCCGAGCTCGCGGGCTTCGGGCAGACCGACGACGCCTCTCACATTACGGCCCCTCACGAGCACGGAGAGGGCGCCTGGAAGGCCATGAAGATCGCCGTCGAGGACGCGGGCGCCGCGACGACGGAGGTCTCTTACATAAACGCCCACGGGACCTCGACCGAGCTCAACGACAAGATGGAGACGGCCGCGATCAAGCGGCTCTTCGGACCTCACGCTTACAAGCTCGCCGTCTCCTCGACCAAGAGCGAGGTCGGCCACCTCCTCGGAGCGGCGGGCGGGATCGAGGCGATCGCCACGACCATGGCGGTCAAGGAGAAGCTCGCTCCTCCCACGATCAACTACGAGACCAAGGATCCCGAGTGCGACCTCGACTACGTGCCCAACGAGGCCCGCCCGCTCGAGATCGACGTGGCCCTCTCGAACAGCTTCGGATTCGGGGGGCACAACGCCTGCATCGCCTTGCGTCGATTCGCCGAATAGTTCTATAAAGCAGGGGGATTCGGGGGGCGAAGAAGCGCCCCGGGAACAGGTGAGGAGCGCTGACGATGAGGCTGCCGGTCGTGACGAAGGAGACCGGCTTCGCCGTCTGCCGCGAGCTCGAACGCGAGGAAGACAACGACTTCATCATTCACCTCCTCGAGCGTCTCGAGGAGGCGAACCCTTGCGTCGCGGAGTTCGTGAGCCGGCTCGCCGTCCAGCACGAGGACCCCGTGGGGATCTCGACGGCGGCTCTCCTCGTCTACCGGCTGCTCGAGTCGCAGGCCGAGGCCGATGCGCTCGCCGAGCAGATGAAGCTCCAGTGAGAAACGAGAGCGAACCAGCATGCCGACGAAGCTGACCAGGGCGACGGCGGGGCGCCTCCCTCGAGCTGTCCGCGCTTCCGGGAGAAACGAGAGACGACAGCAATGCCGATGAAGCTCACCCTGACGCTTTCGGGACGCACGCTCGAGCGGTTCGAGCTGGACAAGGACTCCGTCAAGATCGGCCGCAACGAGGACTGCGACGTCACGATCGACAACCTCGGCGTCTCGCGCTACCACGCGGAGATCTTGCAGAAGGACGGCTTCTACGTCCTCCGCGACCTGAAGTCGAACAACGGAACGTTCGTGAACGGGCGGCGCGTCGACAACTACAACCTGAACGACGGCGACGAGATCTCGATCGGCAAGTTCACGATCTCGTTCAGCGGGAAGGCGCAGGTCGTCCTCCCCGAGCCGGCCGCTCCCGAGGGCGACGACCTCGCGAAGACGGCCGACACCGGCGACCCGGACAAGGCCCCCGCTCCCGGAGAGGGCGGGAAAGAAGACTTCGGCGGCATGACGATGCAGATGGACCAGCGGGCCCTCGCGCAGCTCCAGCGCGAGAAGTCCTCGCGCGTCCGCGGCTACCTGATCGCCGACGACGGCGGCGGCAAGAAGACCAACGTCTTCCTCGAGAAGTCCGTCTTCGTGATCGGGAAGGGCGAGGACTCGGACATCAAGCTCACCGGCTGGAGGACTCCTCGCAAGGTCGCGGTCATCTTCCGCGACGAGTCCGGCTTCCGCCTGATCGACGTCACCTCGAGCGGCGGCGCGATCGTCGTGAACGGCAAGAAGGTAGACGACGTCCGGCTCGGCGACAACGACGAGCTCAAGGTCTGGGGGAAGGCCATGAAGTTCATGAGAGGGACGCCGGTCCGGTAGCAGGCGGGGCCTTCCCGGCGACAGGGTCGAGCGAGGGCGCGGCAGCGGCTCTCCTTCATTTCACTGGTCACTGGTCATTTCTCACTGGTCATTCGGGCCCGCGCCCGTAGCGGGCCGGAACGGGGAGAGGGCTCGGGCGAGTCCCGTGCGTTCGATCTTCGATGATCCATGCGCCCCGAGCGGGTCGGGGCCGATCCCGCGCGGTGAAGGGCTTTCCCCTCGTCCACCCGATGCTGGCGACGCCTCTCGACGCGCCGTTCCATCGCGGGGGGTGGGTCTACGAGGAGAAGTACGACGGGATCCGCATCCTCGCATCGCGACGAGCGGGCGAGGTGCGGCTCGCGAGCAGGAACCTGATCGACCGGACGGCGGACTTCCCGGAAGTCATGCGAGAGATCGCGAGGCTCCGAGAAGGCGACCTCGTGCTCGACGGAGAGCTCGTGTGGTTCGACCCGCGGGGCGTGTCGCGCTTCGGCCTCGCGGGAGGAGACCGATCCGTCCTCGTGGTGTTCGACTGCCTCGCGCGGGACGGAGTCTCGCTCCTCGGGAGCCCTCTCACGGAGAGACGGCGCGCTCTCGAGGAGATCGTGGGCAAGGGGAGCGAGAGGCTCATGCCGGCGCGGCGCCTCGAGGGAGGCGGGCTCGAGGCGTATCGCGTGGCGAGAGAGAAGTCCTGGGAGGGGATCGTCGCGAAGGCCGAGAGCTCGCTCTACCTCCCGGGCAAGCGCTCGCGCGAGTGGCTCAAGGTGAAGATCGTCCAGGAGAGCGAGTTCGCGATCGGCGGCTTCACGGCGCCCGCGGGGAGTCGCGCTCACCTGGGCGCTCTCCTGCTCGGGCTGTTCGACGCGAGGGGGCTCAGGTTCGTCGGGAAGGTCGGGACGGGCTTCACGAGGGAGACGCTCGCTCGCGTGCGCGAGCGGCTCGAGCCGCTCCGCGCGAGCGAGTCTCCGTTCCACGACGCTCCCGCTTACAGGAACGCGACGTGGGTGAGGCCGAGGCTCGTCGCGCAGGTGCGCTTCGCCGAGTGGATCGGCGCGGGGAAGCTCCGTCACCCCGTCTTCCTCGGGCTTCGCGCGGACAAGCCCGCGCGCGCGTGCACCTGGAGCGCCCGCGAGCGCTAATGCGAGCGGAGCGAGCAGCGGGACGGAGCGCGAAGCGCGGAGCGGCCCATCGCGGGGGGGACCCGTGTGCGGCGCGGCGCGCGAGCGACGCGACGCGGAATACGGGGGGGCGCGCGCAGCGCCCTTGGGGTGCATTGATGCGCCTGCGAGACGTCCTCTGCCGTAGGCCGCGGATCCTCTTCGTCGGGATCAACCCGAGCCTGCGCTCGGCCGAGCTCGGACATCACTTCGCGGGGAGAGGGAACCCGTTCTGGCGCCTCCTCCACGCGTCCCGTCTCACCCGGGAGCCGCTCGGCTACGAAGAGGACCGACGGGTCGCCGCGCTCGGGCTCGCTCTCACGAACATCTGCCCTCGTCCGACGCGGCAGGCGTCCGAGCTCGGGAGAGACGAGCTCGAGCGAGGAAGGCGGACGCTCGCGCGGAAGATCGCGAGGCTCCGCCCGCGTGTCGTCGCGCTCCTCGGGCTCACGCTCTACCAGCGGTTCTTCTCCCTCGCGAGGAGCGGCGGCGCCGGCCTGAAGCCCCAGCGGATCGCGGGAGCACGCGTCTTCGTCCTCCCGAACCCGAGCGGGCTCAACGCGAGCTTCCCCGGCTTCCAGGAGAAGCTCGTCTGGTTCGAGAAGCTGCGCGAGGCGGCCCTCCGGGATTGACGGCCGGATCGGCGAGATCCTACGATCCGCGACAGGGAGGTCGCCGGGCTCATGATCACGTTCGCCTGCCCGCAATGCGCGAGCCTGATCGACCTCTCCGAGAAGCAGGCGGGAACGCGCGGGCCGTGTCCCTATTGCCGGACCGTGATCCAGGCCCCGGTCGAGGCCGGGACGCTCGAGACGAGGGTCTCTCCCGACGAGCCGGCCGAGCCCCGCGCGCGAGCGGCGCCCTCCAGGCTCGAACGCGCCCGAGGAGCCGACCTCGCGGCCGAGGTCGCGAGCGCGCGATCGGACCCGAGGAGGGCCTTCGGGAACCTCCTCCTCCTGGGAGAGATCGGACGCGGAGGCATGGGAGTCGTCTACCGCGCCTGGAACGACGGCCTCCGGCGCGTCGTGGCGGTGAAGACGATCCTCGCGGAGGTCGCGACCGAGGACGCGATCAAGCGCTTCCACCGCGAGGTCGAGGCCGTGGCTCGCCTTCGCCACCCGAACATCGTCGCGGTCCACGACGCGGGCACTCTCGCGGGCACGCACTACCTCGTCATGGACTTCATCGACGGATCGACCCTCGACCGCCGCGTCGGGAGCAAGGATTCGAGCGAGAGCGAGAGCCAGCCTCGCTCCCGGCTTCCCAGGAAGAAGGCCGTCGAGATCCTGAGAGACGTCGCGCGGTCCGTCCACTACGCGCACGAGCAGGGAGTGATCCACAGGGACCTTAAGCCCCAGAACGTGATCCTCGACCGCAACGACTGCCCTTACGTGCTCGACTTCGGCCT
>JACQDU010000074.1 GCA_016200955.1 bacterium | reverse complement strand
TTTCCCACGACCATGGACTTGATCGTGACCTCGTTCTTCGAGCCGTCCTCGGCGGGGCCCGAGAAATAGGTGGTGACGCCGCCCGAGCCCTCGGAGGAGACGACGCGGCCGCTCTCGGCGTCGAGGACGATCCGGGTCTTGCCCTCGCACTTGGTCCAGGCTTCCTCGCCCGGCTTCGGGCCCTCGCCGGCCGGCTTGTCGAGAGTGCCCGTGAGGTCGGACGAGAGCGTGACGAGCTTCTTTCCGTCTCTCGTCTCGATCTTCTCGACCTTGACCCTCTGCTTGAATGCGAACTTCCCCTTCTTGCCCTTCTCGGAGCGGAGGCCGGTCCACGACTTCTCGTAGGTCTCGCCCTCCTTCACCGCCTTGTCGGGCATGCGCGTGATTCCCACGAGGATCAGGTCGATCGCCTCGCCGTGGGCTTCCTGGTTCGGGTCGCTGGAGATGAACTCTCCCTCGGGAGAGGACGTGGAGCTTGTTGAGCGAGAGGATCGGCGACATCGACCGGATGAAGTTCACGGCCTGATCGGTCCCCTCGATCGTGATCGCGAGGCTCGTCTCGCTCGAGACGTCCGCGCGGAAGCTTCCCTCGGCGCCGTAGCGCAAGGTCACGCTCCCGTCGCTCGAGTCGGGGCTCGCGTGAACGAAGGCGGCGAGGAGAGGAACGAGCGCGAACGAGAGCGCGAGGCGCTTCATGAGATGAGCTCCTGGACCGGCTCTCCGCCGTCCACGACCCGGATCGGCCGGCCGGTCTGCGAGGTGAACTGCTTCGAGGGGTCGATCCCGAGCTGGCGATAGATCGTCACGAAGAGGTCCTGCACGGAGACGGGCCGCTCGACGACCTCGGTGCCGAGGTCGTTCGTGCGGCCGACGGCGAGGCCTCCCTGGATCCCGCCACCGGCGAGGGCGGCGCAGAAGGCTCGCGTGAAATGGTCTCTCCCGTTGTTGGAGTTCACGCGAGGCGTGCGGCCGAACTCTCCCATGCAGACGACGAGCGTTTCTTTGAGCGAGCCGCGGCGGGAGAGGTCGTCGATCAGGCCTCCCATGCCGGCGTCGAGCTGACCCATGAGGGCCTTCGAGCGGTTGAAGTTGTCCGCGTGCGTGTCCCAGTCGGCGAGCGTGACCTCGACGAGCCGCACGCCTTCTTCCACGAGGCGCCTCGCCATGAGGCACGCTTTCCCGAAAGGAGAGCTCCCGTAGAGCTTCTGCGTCTCATCGTTCTCCTCGGAGATGTCGAACGCCTTCAGGTGAGACGACCGGATCAAGGAGAGGGCTCGGCGGTAAGCCTCGTGCTGGTGCTCGACGCGAGCGTCCTGGTGGTCTCTCGCGAAGCTCTCGTTCTGCTTGTCGAGGAGAGACTCGCGGTCCTCGAGCCGGAACTTGTTCACGCCGCGCGCGAGCCGGAGGTCCTCGAGCGGGTTGTCGATCTTCTCGATCAGGAGCGGAGCGTAATCGGGCGTGAGGTAGCCCGAGCCCACGCGCGAGTCCGATCCCACGGTGATGCAGCCCGGGAGCCCGCCGTCCGAGACGCCCAGCTCCTTGGCGACGAGGCTCCCCAGGTGAGGGTGCTCGACCGTCGAGTCCACGCGATAGCTCGTGTGGAGGAGGTAGCGAGCCGTGTCGTGGTTCGGGTCCCTCGAGTTGAGCGTGCGGACGAGAGAGATCTTGTCTCCGAGCTTCGCGAGCCGCGGGAGGTGCTCGGAGATCGTCGCCCCCTCGATCCTCGTCTCGATCGCCTTGAACGGCCCGCCCGTCTCGGCGCCCGGCTTCGGGTCGAAGGTGTCGAGCTGGCTCGGGCCTCCCTGCATCCAGAGGAGAATGACGGCCTTCGCCTTCGCGGGCTTCTCGTCCGCCGAGAGGCGCGGCAAGAAGAGCCGGGGCGTGAACGCGAAGGCGCCGGCGCCGAAGGCGATCTTGATGAAATCTCGCCGGCTCACGCTGCACTGCGGACACTTCATGGCCTGGCCTCCGTTCTCCCGTCGTTCTCTCAGTGATTGAAGGCGAGCTCGGTCGAGTTGAGGAGAGTCCAGTAGATGTCCTCGTAGGCGGCGTTCTTCTCGTGCTTCTTCTCGATGTAAGAGAGGTAACGATCGCGCTCCTCGCTCGACGGAGGGCGCCCGAGGAGCGTGTAGAAGATCTCGGTCAGGCGGTCCTCGGGGCTCGCGGACTTCGCGAGGATCTCTTTCAGTCGGCCCCACTCGGCCTTCACGAGGTTCTGGAGGTCGTTCGAGTTCATGAGCTTGAGCGCGAGGCGGACGGTGCCCGTGTAGCGCTGCTCCTCGGGAGCGCTCCCCGTCGGCGCGAGGAGAGCGGCCGCGTACATCTGGAGGTAGACGCCGAAGACGGCCTCGTTCCGGTAGCTCTCGGGGAGCGCCTTGTTGCCGATGAAGGTCTCGTAGAAGCCTTTCAGGAAGACGTCGAGCTCGAGCGTCCACTTGAGCGTGTTCAGGAGCTGGATCGGGTCCTGAGGCTTGAGCGCCATGCAGGCGTGGGCCGTCTGCGGCGCTCCCGGGACCGTCTTCGACGAGAGCTGGTAAGCACGCGAGCGCAGGATCGTGCGCGCGAGCTTCCTCAGGCTCGTCCCGTCTCTCACGAACTCGTCCGAGAGCGTCGCGAGGAGCTCCGGGTGAGTGGGCTGCGACATCTCGGTGAACCGGTCGAGCGGCTCGACGAAGCCGCGGCCCATGAAGTGGGCCCAGACGCGGTTCACGATCGCTCTCGGGAACTGGGGGCTCGTGACGACGAAGTCCGCGAACGAGCGGCGCGGGCTCTCGAGGCTCGAGGGCTTTCTCCCGTCCAGGAATCGGGGCTCGACCGAGGTCTCGGTGTCCGGGATCTTCACCTTCTGCGCGGGCTCATCGAGGAGCTTGATCGAGAAGCCGTCGAAGGTCGTCCTCGACTTCGCCTTCGCTCCGCTGAAGAAGGCGGTCATGCCCCAGACGGCTACCTGCGAGATCTTCTCGTGCGGGTGGTCGTGGCAGCGGGCGCACTGCATCTGCCTCCCGAGGAAGATCCGCGTCGCCCGCGAAGCCAGCTCGTAGGGCGGCTCCTTCGGGTCGAGCGTCACGAGCACCCAGTTCACGGCCGGCTTCTTCGTGTAGTCGCCCGTCTCGGCGAGGATCTGCGAGACGAAGCCCTTGTAGGACACGTCGTCCGCGTAGACCTTCTTCAAATAAGACCGGAAGGCCGGGAAGCTCATGCGAGCGGGGGCCGTCTCGTCGAATCGGTAGTTGAGGAGCGTCCGCATCCAGGTGTCGGCGAAGTACTCCGCGGCCTCGTCGGACGCCAGGAGCTCGTCGATCTTCTTCTCGCGGTCCTTGGACTTCTCGAACCCGCGCACCTCGTCGGGCTTGGGCGGCCGGCCGAGCACGTCGAACGTCATGCGCCGGAGGAGCTCGTGGTCGCTCGCCGCGGGAGACGGCGTGATCCTGTTCCTCTCCCAGTAGGCGTCGAGGTAAGCGTCGATCGGGTTCGGCCTCGGCTCCTCGCCGAACGCCGTCAGCGTGAGGAGGAGAAGGACTGCGAGGATCGCTCGACGCATGGCGCCCTCCCGCGGGCAGGGTGACAGCTTCGGGCGCTTACCGGCAGGGGCGCTCGAGCGTTTCGGCGTCTCCGGTTCCGGTCCCGCGTCCGCCTCCGGTTCCGCGCCCGGGTCCGGGTCAAAGGCCGCCGTAGGAGCCGTGACGCTCACTTACTGGCCGCACGTCGCGCGAGGGCGTGTCCAGGGAGCCCTCAGCCGGCGAGCGCCGCGCGCGCCTCCGCGAGCGTCATGCGCTTCTTGGGCTTCGGCTCGAGGAGACCGTCAACGACGCGGCGGACGGCTCCCCCGAGCTTCGGCGCGACGTCGGAGACGCGCGGGACCTTCCCGTCGGCGAGCTGCTCGGCCATCTCGTCGGTCGTTCCCGAGAGGAGCGGCGACTTCCCCGCGAGGGCCTCGAGCGCGGTCATGCCGAGTGCGAAGGCGTCCGTCGCGGGGGTCGCGTTCTCTCCCAGGACGACCTCGGGCGCCATGTACTGGATCGTCCCGACGACCTCGTCCGACCGCGTGAGGCCGAAGTCGATCGCGAGCTTCGCGAGGCCGAAGTCCACGAGCTTCGAGCCTCCGCCGGGGGAGAGGATCACGTTCGCGGGCTTCACGTCCCGGTGGATGAGGCCCGTCTTGTGGATCGCCTCGAGCGCGCCCGCCACGTCGGTGATCACGCGCGCGCCCTCCGCCTCCGTGAGCGCCTTCCGGTGGAGCGCGATGTAGAGCGTCTCCCCCGGGACGTACTCCATGGCGAGGAAGAAGCACTCGTCCACGCGTCCCGCCTCGAGGAAGGCGGGGATCCCGGGAGCGTGGATCGAGCGCAGGATGTCGGTCTCCCTGCGGAAGCGCGCGAGCGCCTCGGGGTCCGCGGGCTCGGTGCCCAGGTCGAGGACCTTGAGCGCGACCTGCAAGCCGTCCTTCTCCGCGAAGTAGACCGTCCCCATGCCGCCTCTCCCGAGGAGGCGGAGGATCCTGTAGCCGCCCAGGTTTCCCGGGAGCGACGACGAGGCGCGCGCGTGGAGCGCGGACTTGACGCGCAGGACCGCGCTCGCGACCGGCTTCGCGAGGACGTCGCGCGCACCCCGCGCGAACGCGCGCTCGAAGATCTCCTCGCCGCCCTCGGCGAGGGCGATCGCCTCCGGCGCGCGATCGCCGAGGCCGTTCCTCACGCGCTCGGCGAAGTCGAGGATCCGCTCGTGGTCGGTGCCGAGGTCGAGGATCAGGAGCACCGGCGGTCGTATGAGCGCCGGGTTCAGGTTCGCGGGATCGGGCCGGCAGACGCGGACCGCGAAGCCCTCGGCGCAGAGCCCGGGGACCAGCTCGGGGTCCAGCGTCCCCGAGGCCACGACGAGGATCTCGCCGCGCCAGGTCGGCGTTCCGTGAGCCGGGGTTCCGATGATCGGGGTGCCTCGAAGACCTCGAGTATCGACCAACCTAGCCGCTCCCCCCGACGATCGACAATCTAAGCACGCGATCCCGAGATTTCCACGTGCTCCGCGCATTATCTCGAACGCCCGGGTGATCGAACAGGGCGTCGAGAGCGCTCCGGGCTTGCGGGGCTTCCGTGAAGGCTTTGTCAAGGGAAGTTCGAGTGAGATCGGGTTGAGCGGGGCGAGGAGCGCCGGTATCCTCGCGTATCGTCCGCGACGAGGCGGACGGACCCAGGAGCACTCATTCCACGGAGGCCCTTGCCTCCGGGCTGTCACTCATCGGAGGCTTCGGCCTCCGGGCTGTCACTCATCGGAGGCTTCGGCCTCCGCGCTGTCACTCATCGGAGGCTTCGTCCTCCGGGCCTTCGGAACGGTGGAGACGCTTTGTCGTTCTCGGGGAACGTCGAGACCCTGCCTCTGGACGAGGTCTTCAGCTTCGTCTCGATGAACTCGCTCGAGGGCATGCTCACCGTCGCCGGAGGCGGCGCGCGGCTCACGATCTATTTCGCGGACGGCCAGATCTTCTTCCCGTTCGCGGCCAAGCGAGGGACTTACTCGCTCGGAAAGATCCTGCGGCAGACCGGCGTCCTCTCGCGCGAGGCGCTCGAGAAGCACATGGAGAGCGCGCGGAAGAACCGGCTCCAGGAGCTTCGCGCCCTCGAGGGCCAGGCCTCGACCGAGGCGCTCGAGACGGCTCGCCGCCGGCAATACGAGGAGGAGATCCACGACGTCTTCCTCTGGCGGCAGGCTTACTTCGAGTTCACCCCCGGCCCCGCCCCCGAGGAGGTCCAGCGCGAGCGCTCCCTCGGCAAGGGAGCGGTCCTCGACCCGACCGGCCTCCTCATGGAGGTCGCCCGCCGCTCGGACGAGAGGCGCCGGATCCGCCGCTCGATCCCGACGAGCCGCGCGATCCTCGTCTCCGTCCCGGGAGCCGAGGCCGACATCGAGAAGGCCCTCGCCGCGCGCCGGATCGACGTGAACGGCAACCCCTTCGTGGGCGAGCACTCGCTCGAGGAGCAGCTCGACGCGTGGGGAGTCCCGAGCCACGAGGCCCTCGCGGCGGTCGCGCCGCTCGCGGAGGGGAAGAAGATCGTCCCCCTCTCGCTCGAGCGTGCCCAGGCGGAGCTCGACAAGGCGCTCGCGGAGAAGGACGGCCCCCGGGCCGCTCGCTTCGCGGCTCACCTGATCGAGCTCGGGCCGGCGCCCGCGGGACTCCTCGAGCTCGGGCCTGAGAAGGCGCTCCTGGCCTCTCCCGCGCTCTCGGGGGAGACGGAGGTCGGTCTCACGGCGCGGCTCTCGGGCCTCCGCGCCTTCTCCGTCCTGCGCGAGCTCGTCTCCTCCGGGATCCCGTTCACGGCCACGGCCCGCGAGGATGGCAGGGAAAAGCGGCTGGCTCTCTCGGAGGAGCAGATCTCGCTCGCCGCCTCGACCGACGACGCGACGCCGCCCGTCGCGCGCTACCTCCGGCGGAACGGCGCGATCTCCGAGGCCGACCTGAAGAACGCCCAGACCTGCGCCGAGCAGGACGGGACCTCGATCGCCCACGTCCTCGAGAAGGCCGGGAAGATCACGGACGAGGACTGGTCGCGCGCCGCTCTCGAGAAGGTCGTGGACGAGCTCGGCGCCCTGCTCCTCTGGCGCGAGGCCGAGCTCGAGATCAGGAACCGCTGCCGCGCCTTCTCCGGGCACGGGGAGAAGAACGGCCTCGCCCTCGCGCTGCCCATGACGAACCAGCTCCGCGCTCGCCTCCGGGAAGGCTTCGACCGCTGGGCCCAGGTCGCGCTCCAGGTGCCGGGCGAGGACGCGATCTTCATCGAGGGAGACCGCGTCCGCGAGGGAGACCCGGCGGCGAAGTTCTTCGCCCGCTTCGACGGGCGCCGCACGGTGGGCGAGCTTCGCCGGATCGCGAAGGCCGACCCGCTCGAGTTCGTCCGCTTCGTGCAAGGGGGCGTGCGTCGGAGCTACGCGAAGGCGCCCTCGCGCGCCGAGCTCGAGCGGAGGCTCGGGGAAGCGATCGGGCGGCAAGACGACGTCCGCGCGTTCAAGCTCGCCCGCGCCGGGATCGTCTTCGGCTACGGCCCCGCCGTCTTCGAGGAGCAGCTCGAGGCGCTCCGGCAGAAGGACGCGGCGCCCTCTCCCGACGCGCGGCCCTCGATCGAGGGCGACATGGAGGGGCTCGGCCTCGCGGCCGTCCTCCAGGGCCTCCGCGGGCGAAAGCGCACGGGCACGCTCTCTCTCTCGGACGGGAAGCGCGAGACGAAGCTCTTCTTCCATAGAGGAGCCGTCTTTCTCCTCCGGATCGAGGACGCCGCGGCGAAGGAGTTCGTGGACTTCTTCCTGGACGGCGAGTCCCACACCATGGACTTCGTCGGCGGCCAGCTCGACCAGAAGGGCCAGCTCTCGGAGTCCGACCTCGACCAGGCCGACCTCAGGAAGGTCAAGGACGAGATCCTCGAGGTCCTCTTCTGGGAGAAGGCCAAGTTCACCTTCTCGAAGAACGACCTCCCCGACGAGTTCTTCGAGCCGGGCGAGAACGTCACGAAGGTCGCCTTGAACACCGACACCTTCCTCATGGAGGCGATCGCGCGGATCCAGGAGTGGGACGGCGTGCGCCAGCTCATCCCGTCGGGGAAGTGCGTCCTCGCGTTCGCCTCGCTCGAGTCGAAGCTCGAGGCGATCCAGGGCCGCGGCATGAGCGAGGTCCTCACGATCGTGGACGGGCGGCACTCCTTCGACGACATCGTGCGGATCTCCGCTCAGACGCGGCTCGAGGTCGGGCGGCTCTTGAAGGACCTCGTGGAAGCCGGGGCCGTGAACGTCATGGCTCCCGTGGAGACGGCGGTGGCCTAGCCCGGATAATTCGCGAGTAAACAAAAGGCGGACGTGATCCGTACGTCGTGGAAGCAGTGTCCAAGCTCCTTCCACAGCAATCGGAGGCACGTCCGCGTGGCAGAGTCTACACGACAGTCCGTCCTGTTCGTTGAG
>JACQDU010000595.1 GCA_016200955.1 bacterium | reverse complement strand
GGCGTGATCGTCGAGGAAGGAGCGGTCCTGGGCGCGAACACGACGCTCACGGCTTCCACGAAGATCATCGACGTGACCGGGAAAGAGCCCGTGATCCACAAGGGCCGGGTGCCGGCGCGCTCCGTCGTGATCCCGGGCTCGATCCCGCGGAAGTTCCCGGCGGGCGAGTACCACGTGCCGTGCGCTCTCATCATCGGGCAGCGCACGAAGTCGACGGACGAGAAGACCTCGCTCAACGCGGCCCTCCGCGAGTTCGCGGTCGAGGCCTGATCGTGGACACCGGAGAGAGGCTCGCGCGCGACCTCCTCGAGCTCTGCTCGATCCGCTCGGAGTACGGGAACGAGCGGGCGATCGCGGATCACGTGCAAGCGCGCCTCTCGCGGACGCCGCTCCGAGCGAGCGTGAGGCGGGTGGGAGACTCCGTGATCGCGGGAGCGCCTTCGGGCGCGCGCGCGACGATCGCTCTCCTCGGGCACCTCGACACGGTGCCGGACGCCGGGAACGCGTGGCCGCCCCGGCGCGAGGGCGACACGATCTTCGGCCTCGGAGCGAGCGACATGAAGGCCGGGCTCGCCGTCATGCTCGCGCTCGCCGAGGATCGCGACGAGAAGGCCTCCTCCCACGACCTCGTCCTCGTGTTCTACGACAAGGAAGAAGGCCCCGACGCGGCGAACGGGCTCGAGCCCGTGCTCGAGGCGTGCCCTTTCCTGAAAGAGAGCGCGCTCGCGTTCTGCCTCGAGCCCACGGACGGCGACCTCCACCTGGGCTGCCTCGGAGGCCTCCACGCGAAGGTGACTTTCCGCGGCCGCTCCGCGCACTCGGCACGGCCGTGGCAGGGGGAGAACGCCATCACGAAGGCGGGAGCGTTCCTCGCCGAGCTCCACGCCGTCTCACCCAGAGACGTCACGGTCGGCCCCGGCCTCGTCTACCGCGAGGTCACGACGGTCACGCTCGCGAAGGGCGGCACGGGGAGGAACGTCGTCCCGCGCGACCTCGAGCTCAACGTGAACGTCCGCTTCGCTCCCGGGAAGACGCTCGAAGACGCCGAGCGAGAGCTCCGCTCCCGCGTCGCGGGCCGCGCCGACGTCGAGATCGTCGATCGAAGTCTCCCGGGGAAAGTTCCCGAGAGAAACTCTCACCTCGAGCGCTTCGAGCGCCTCTCGGGGGCGAGAGTCGCGCCCAAGCAAGCCTGGACCGACGTCGCCCGCCTCTCCGCGCGAGGGATCGACGCCGTGAACTACGGCCCCGGCTTCACCGCTCAAGCTCACCAGAAGGACGAGCGCGCGAGCGTCGCGCTCACGGTCCAGGCTTACGAGGTCTTCTCCCGTTTTCTCGCCCCAGGAAAGTCATCCCCTTGACGCTCAGCCGCGGAGACACGGAGGGGACTCTTTGCGTCTTTGCGTCTTCGCGCCTTCGCGTTCCTACTTGCCGAGCTCATCGAGGATCTTCCCGAGCTCGGACGCCTCGGTCACGGGGAGACGGCACGTGCTCCCGCTGCACACGAAGGCTTGCGGCCGCCCCTTGATCGCGGTCCGGCCCTTCGCGAGCTCGCCCAGGACGGCGTTCTCGCGCTCCGAGTCCTGGGAGCCCGCGAGGGCGAGGACGGCGTTCGGCAAGAAGCGCGAGCGCACCTCGGCGAGGAGCGCATCGAGCGCCGGCCCGCGCGGACCTGCGAGGACGACCTCGATCGGATCCGCGAGGAGCTGATCGGCCGCGGCGAGATACGTCGGCACGGCGCGCGGGCTGTCCTTCATGAAAGATGCCGCCGACTCGAGCGCCTTCTTCGCGCGAGCGCGGAAGGCGTCGTTTCCCAGAAGCTCGCTCACGCGCACGAGCTCCTGGGCGAGCACGGCCGAGGGCGCGGGGAGCGCGCCCTCGCCGAAGTCTCCCGCGACCTCGGGCCCGAGCTTCTCCGCGTCTTTCGCTCGCGTCGAGAAGTCGCCGCGCGCCTCGTCCCAGAAGAGCTCTCCCGCCGCGTCGAGGAGCGCCCGCGCTCGCTCGAGCCAGACGATCTCGAGCGTCGCCTCGTAGAGCTCGACGTAACCGCGAGCGAGGAAGGCGTGGTCTTCGAGAGCTCCCAGGAAGCGAGCCTCGTCGCCCACGAGGCGCCGGAGGAGCCGGCCCCCGGGCCCGCGCAGCTTCTGCTCCACGAGGAGGGCCGCCGCCCGCGCGGCCTCGACGTAGCGGGGCTCGCGGAACGCGGCGCCCGCTCGCGCGAGCGCGGCGATCGTGAGGCCGTTCCAGCCCGAGAGGACCTTCTCGTCGCGAGGCGGCCTCACCCGCACGGAGCGGGCGGAGAAGAGCGCCGCGACCGCCTCGCGCTCGAGCGCCGGCTCTTCCTGGGGTGAGATTCCCGCGGCCTTCGCGGCGTCGGCTCGCGTCGCGGCCAGGTAGAGGATCGACCTCCCATCGAGTGGCCCGCTCCCGGCAGGCTCGACGCCCAGGCGAGCGAACGCGAGCTTCGCGAGCTTCTCCGGGAGCGCGGCCTCGACCTCTCCCACGGTCCAGGAGTAGAAGCGGCCCTCCTCGCCCGAGCTGTCGGCGTCCTCGGCCGACGCGAAGCCGCCCGAGCCGAGGCGCAGGTCTCGCAGGACGTAGTCGAGCGTCGCTCTCGCCCCGCTCTCGTAGCGCGGCTCCTTCGTCTGGAGCCACGCGTCCACGAGAGCGCTCGCGAGGAGCGCCTGGTCGTAGAGCGTCTTCTCGAAGTGAGGGACGCGCCACTTCACGTCGGTCGCGTAGCGGTGGATCCCGCCGCCCAGGTGATCCGAGATCCCGCCGGCGAGGATCGCGTCGAGCGTCTCGAGCGCCATCCGCCGCGCGCGCTCGTTCTTCCTCCCGACCCTGAGCAGGAACGAGAGGTCGGGCGACTGCGGGAACTTGTTGTGGCTCCCGAAGCCCTTGTTCACGGGGTCGTAGCTCTTGGCGAACCCGGCCACGGCGTCCTCCGCGAGAGCAGGCGCGAGCACGCCCGGCGCCGCCGGCTTCCGCGCGCTGTCTTTCAGGATCTGGACGACCTTCTCGGCGTCCTCGGCGAGCTTCGCGCGCTCCTTCGGGTCCTTCCAGAAGCCGCGGACGTTCCCGAGGAGCTCCTTGAGCGCGTTCTTCGGGTAATACGTGCCGCCGTAGAAGGGCCGGCCGTCGTGGCCGAGGAAGACCGTCGTGGGCCATCCCGCGTTCCCGTCCTGGAAGACGGAGACGGCGCTTATGAGAGACTCGTCGACCTCGGGCATCTCCTCGCGGTCGATCTTCACGCACACGAAGCCTTCGTTCATGAGAGCGGCGATCTCGTCGTCCTCGAAGGACTCGCGGTGCATGACGTGGCACCAGTGGCACGTCGAGTATCCGGTGGAGACGAAGACGGGCAGGTCGCGCTTCTTCGCCTCCTCGAAGGCGGCCTTGCCCCAGGCGTGCCAGTCCACGGGGTCGAACGCGTGCTCCTGGAGGTAAGGGCTCTTCTCGTGCACGAGAGCGTTCGGCCGCTTCCCGGCGCCGAAGCGAGCCGCCGCGAGGCCTCCCATGCCCGCGTCGGCGGAGATCCCGGGCCTCGCCGGCGGGTCCGCGCGGGCGACTCCCGTGCAGCCGGTCGCGAGGACGGAAGCGGCGATCAGGTAGCGGACGGGGTCTCTCACGCCGGGACCTCCTCTGGGCGAGCCCGGACATTCTAGGCGTTCGGCGGCCAAAGAGAGGTTCGCGTGCGCCGTCGATGGGGCAACTCCTGGGACGGCACCCTCTGCAACCACGGAGGAGACCCGGACGGCGGGCCCGACGAGACGGACGGGTGGGGGCACACGTCTCCCGTCGGCTTCTTCGCGAAGGGCGCCTCGACCTCGGGCGCGCTCGACATGGCGGGCAACGTCTGGCAATGGTGCGAGGAGCCGTACGACGAGAAAGCCTACGAGCCCCGGAGCGCTGCGGACGACCGGCTCCCAGCGAGTCGCGCGCGGAGGAGCCTGGGACAGCCCGGCGCGGTGCTGCGCTCCACGGGCCGCTTCGCGTTGGCGCCGCGTGGCGTCGACGTCGTCGGCTTCCGCGTCGTGCTCCGCTGAGAGACGCTCATGGCTCCGGCGGCTTCCTCGGAGGAGCCGGAGGCTGCCGCTTCTCGGGAGTCTTCCCTGGGGCGCCCGGGGGAGCGGCCTTCCCGCGGACGGCCCCGGTTCCCGGCGCCGCCGGAGGACGAGGGATCGGTTTCGCGGGAGGAGCACCCTTCGCGGGAGGCGGCGCGGGAGTCCGTCTCGCCTGAGGCTGCGTCGCGCGATTCTTGTCTTCCTTGGGCTCGAAGCGGAAGCTCCCCTGAGTGAGGGCGCCGACCGCGGCGATCGCCGGAGCGAGGGGCAGGCCCGCGAAGCTCCCCTCGACGGGCTTCCCCGCCTCGAGCCGGAAGTCGCCCTCGGCGCCGCCGGCGTAGACGCGGAGCGCGCCGGACGCCTTGAGCGCCTCGAGGCGGCGCAGGACCTCGCCCACCGGGAGGATCGCGGCGTTCCCGACGAGGCCCGTCGTCTCCTCGCCCGACTCCTTGGGCACGACGATCGTCGAGCCGAGGCTCCTGTCCGTGAGCGTCGCGGTCGAGGTCCCGGGCTCGAGGAGGCGGTAGATCGACGTGAAGCCGCCGATCTCGACCTCGTCGCCGTTCGCCAGCTCGTGCTTCCCTTGCTTCGGGACGCGCTTCCCGTTCACGTACGTCCCGTTCTGGGAGCCGAGGTCGCAGAGCATGGGTCTCGCGGGCTCGCCCTCCCAGCGCACCTCGGCGTGCTTCCGGGAGACCTTCTGCGAGGCGATCCGGATCGGGCACGCCTCGTCGCGTCCCATGAGGGCCGCGACTCCAGCCGAGAGGCGGATCGGCGGGCCGACCGCCGGCACGAAGAAGTGGCGCTCGGAGTCGATGCCTTCCTCGGACGGCGCGCGCGCGGCGGCCGCGCCGAAGCTCGGCGCCTGCGCCTCCGCTCCCGGGACGTGGATCTCCTTGGGGCGCGACTCGAAGTAGCTGCCGCCCGTCGGGCCCTCGTAGGCCTGCCGCTTGGGCGGCATGCGGTTGCTGCAGAGGTTGC
>JACQDU010000594.1 GCA_016200955.1 bacterium | reverse complement strand
GCTCACGCCCGAGACGGCGGCGGCGCTCGAGCGGAAGACGAAGAACGCCCGCTTCGTGTGGGACGCTTACAGGCGCTTCGTGCAGATGTTCGCGAGCGTCGTCGCGGGAGTCGCGCACGAACCCTTCGAGCAGGCGCTCTCGGGGGCGAAGGAGAAGGCGGGCGTCAAGGACGACACAGGCCTCACCGCGGATGCGCTCAAGGACCTCACCTCTCTCGAAAAGAGGATCTACGCGAGCGAGAAGGGCTCTGCCTTTCCCGACGACCCTCGCGACCAGCTCCGCGCCGCGATCGAGGCGGTCTTCGCGAGCTACTGGGGCAAGAAGGCCGAGGACTACCGGCGCATCGAGAAGATCGCGAGCTCTCTCGGGACCGCGGTGACGGTGCAGGCCATGGTCTTCGGCAACACCGGCGACCGTTCGGGGACAGGCGTCGCTTTCACGCGCGACCCGACGACCGGCGAGGACCGCCTCTACGGCGAGTGGCTCGCGAACGCGCAGGGAGAGGACGTCGTCGCGGGGATCCGCACGCCTCGCCCGATCGCACAGCTCGAGACCGCGCTCCCCGAGGTCTTCTCCTCCTTGCAGAGAGTCAAGGAGACGCTCGAGCGCCGCTTCCGGGACGCCCAGGACATCGAGTTCACCTGGGAGGACGGGAAGCTCTACCTCCTCCAGACGCGCACGGCGAAGCGAGGCGCCGTCGCCGCGGTGAGGATCGCCGCCGACCTCCTCCGCGCGCGCACGATCGACGCGAAGGAGGCCGTCTCGCGCGTCGAGCCGCGGCAGTTCCAGCAGCTCCTCGCGCGGATCTTCGACGTCGAGGCGAAGGCGAAGGCGCAGAAGGACGGCCGCGTCCTCGCGAGCGGCCTCCCCGCGAGCCCGGGAGCGGCCTCGGGGCCCGTGGTCTTCAACCCCGAGGACGCCGAGGCGTTCGCGAAGACGGGGAAGCCCGCGATCCTCGTCCGGCGCATGACCTCGCCCGAGGATATCGCGGGCATGCACGCCGCCGCCGGGCTCCTCACGAGCGTGGGCGGCATGACGTCTCACGCGGCGGTCGTCGCGCGCGGCATGGGCAAGTGCTGCATCGTTGGCTGCGCCCTTCTCAGGATCGACGAGGCCGCGAACTGCTTCCAGGCGGGCGACCGCTGGGTCAAGAAGGGCGAACGCATCTCGATCGACGGCTTCACGGGAGAAGTCATCCTGGGAGACCTTCCGACCCAGGACTCCGAGGTCGTCGAGGTCGTCCAGGGGAGAAGAAACCCCGCGACCTCGCGCGTCTTCGGCGACGTGGACACCGTCCTCCGGGCCGCCGACAGCGTGAGGCGATTGCGCGTCCGCGCGAACGCCGACACTCCCGAGGACGCTCGCGTCGCTCGCTACCTGGGAGCCGAGGGGATCGGCCTCGTCCGCACGGAGCACATGTTCTTCGCGGAGGACCGGATCCTCCCCATGCGCGAGATGATCCTCGCGGACACCGTCCTGGCGCGGAAGGTCGCCCTCGCGAAGCTCCTCCCGTACCAGCGAGCGGACTTCGCCGGCATGTTCAAGGCGATGGCCGGGCTCCCCGTGACGATCCGTCTCCTCGACCCTCCGCTCCACGAGTTCTTGCCCGAGACGGACGCGATCCAGCGAGCCGTCGCTTCCCGGATCGGCATGGACCTCCACGAGCTCCAGGAGAGGGTCAAGGCGCACCAGGAGCTCAACCCGATGCTCGGCCACCGCGGGTGCCGGCTCGGCGTCTCTCACCCGGAGATCTACGAGATGCAGGCTCGCGCCGTGATCGAGGCGGCGTGCGAGGTCTCTCATCAGGACATCGTCGTGAAGCCCGAGATCATGGTGCCCTTCATCGGAGTCGCGAAGGAGCTAGAGATCCTGAGGAAGCTCATCGTGGACGAGGCCGAGCGCGTCCTCGCCGAGCGGGGAGAGAAGATCGCTTACTCGGTGGGCACCATGATCGAGATCCCGCGGGCGGCGATCACGGCGAACCAGGTCGCGCGCTTCGCCGACTTCTTCTCGTTCGGCACGAACGACCTCACGCAGATGACGTTCGGGATCAGCCGCGACGACGCCGAGAAGGCTTTCTTGCCCGACTACGAGGCGAAGGGGATCCTCCCCGAGAACCCGTTCGCCGTGCTCGACCGGGACGGGGTCGGCGGCCTCGTCGAGATCGCCGTCGAGCGCGGGAGGCGCGAGAAGCCCGGTCTCAAGTGCGGGATCTGCGGCGAGCACGGCGGCGACCCGAGCTCGATCGCTTTCTGCCACAAGGTCGGGCTCGACTACGTCTCGTGCTCGCCTTACCGCGTGCCGATCGCGCGCCTCGCCGCCGCACGCGCGGCGCTGTCTTCCTGAGGCTCGAGAGGCCGCGGCCGAGTTAGAATCAGGACGAAGACGGAGCGACTCCATGGCAGCGACGGTCGAGAAGATCTCGGTCGATGACTTCGAGACGACGGTCAAGAGCGGCGAGCTGCCCGTCCTCGTCGATTTCTTCACGACCTGGTGCCCGCCCTGCCGCGCCGTGGCGCCGATCCTCGAGCAGCTGTCGCAGGAATACGCCGGGAAGGTCGTCTTCAAGAAGCTCGACGGCGACGAGGCTCCCGCGATCGTGGACAGGTACAACATCGAGGGCTTCCCGACGTTCATCCTGTTCAAGGGCGGGAAGGAGCTCTCGCGGCAGGTGGGGGCTTACCCGAAGGTCGTCCTGAAGAGCTGGCTCGAGGACTCGCTGGGCGGGTGGACGTAGAATCGGCCACGCCATCGACGTGCGACGACCCGTCGGAATCTCCCGGCGACGTTACCGTTTCTTCGTGGCCTCGAGGAGGAAGTTCAAGAGGACGTTGTCGAGCGCCTGGTTGTCCTGCCGGGAATCTTGCTGGCCGTAGTGGGCGAGCACGTGGAGGACCCGGCCCCGCCGGAGCGGCTTCGAAGCGTCCGGCTTGTCGGCCTGGACCGCGAAGGTGATCGCGGCGGCCGTGTTGTTCTGAGCGAGGGGCGCGAGCTCCGGAGCCTCGAGCAGGACGACGACGCTCCTGTCCTTGACGACGATCGCCGGGACGCGGTCTTGCACCTCCCATTTCGGGAACATGTGCACTGCGTCCTTTCTCAAGGCGCCCCGCAGCAGCGGGTGGCTCGTGATGCCCTTCGCCGGCACGAGGCGAACGGGGAAGTGAGCCTCGAAGCTGCCCTCGGCGCTCCCGGGCTTTCGCGCGAGCGGGCCGGGCTTCCCGGGCTGTCCCGCGTCGATCCGGTCGGGCCAGAGCGCGCCGGTCACGCCGACCAGGTCCGAGTCCTCGGTGTAGAGGTAGCCGCCGTTCTCGACCCATGACTTGATCCGATCCAGCGCGGCGCGGGGAAGAGGATGCTCGAGCCCGTGGCAGTTGAGGAGGAGGACGTAGCACTCGTTCATGTACATGTCCGGGTCCTTCGCGAAGTCCCCGCGCTTGACGACCACGTGCGGGAAGTCGTGCTTCGCGAGCACGTCCTGGATCCTGTCGGTGTCGGCGTCGCCCTCGTCG
>JACQDU010000593.1 GCA_016200955.1 bacterium | reverse complement strand
GACCTCGTCGCGAGCCTGCGCGAGCTCCGGGGAGCACTGAGAGAGGGCGGGAGGATCGTCCTCGCCGAGGGGATCCGGCCCACGCCCGGCTTCCCCGTCGCGATCGAGTTCGTCTTCCAGCTCACGAACGAGTTCCGGAGCTTCCGGCCCGAGCCCGGCCTTCGCGAGCAGGGCGGCTTCCTCCACTGGAGAGACTGGGAGCGCGCGCTCGAGCGAGCGGGCTATGCTCGCGCGCGGTTCGTCCCCGACCTCGAGGAAGCGATCCGCGCTTACCCGAGCTACTCCATGGCGGCGATCGTCGCGGAGGTCCCGTGAGAGAGCTCGACCGCTACATCGGTTTTCTCCCGCAGAAGCCGCCGTTTCTCTTCCTCGACGCGATCGACCAGCTCATCCACATGAAGACGGCCAGCGGCCGAAAGATGTTCCCTGTCGGCGACCGGGTCTTCGAGAACCACCTCCCGGGAGAGCCGCTCGTGCCGGGAGTGATCCTGATCGAGGCGCTCGCGCAGCTCTCGGGGATCGTCCTGATCCCGGAGGACGGCCTGCCCGTCCACGGATACCTCGCGGGAGTGGACCAGATGCGCTTCCGGCGGCTCGTCCACCCCGACGAGGAGATCGTGCTGCGCGCGACGCTCGAGCGCCGCTTCGGCTCGGCCGCTCGCTTCGAGGTCCAGGCGACCGTCCGGGGAGAGAGCGCGGCGGCGGGCGCCCTCACGCTCTCGACGGGCGACGAAGAAAGCTCGCGACGGAGACATTGAGGCACGAAAACGACGAGATCGGGACGTCCGTGCCTTTCTCCGTGTCTCCGTGCCTCCGTGGCGAAGCCGTTTCCCCCTGAAGTTCGCTGACGCGAAGGCGCTCTTTCGGATACGCTCTTGGGCGGAGGCCCCGGCGTGCCCGACTTGCGCGACCCGCGACGTGAGCGGCGGCGCGTTGCCCTCGCCTTCCTCGTCGCGGTCGTGCCGCCTCTCGGCGTGCTCGCTTACCTCTCCTGGTTCGCGCTCCAGACCGACCGTATCGGGCAAGAGAGGGCGGAGGAGGAGCACGCTCGGAGCTTCGCGCAGTCCGCACGCACGGCGATCGCGCAAGCCGTGCGCAACGCGGAGGAGGCCTGCTTCCCGCAGGACGTGGCTCCGATCCTCTCGCGCGATCCCCAGGGTCGCCTCCAGCTCGAGCGGACGCTCGAGCTCAGCCGCACGAGACACCCGATCGCGTCGCGCTTCCTCGCGATCGACGAGGAAGGGAAGGTCCTGCTCCCCGAACCTCGCGCGCCTTACAGGCCCGAGGGCTCGCCGCCGCCGGCCGAGGATCCCGACGAGGCGCCGAGCCCCGAGGCGCTCGCGGCTCGCCGTCGTGCGAGCGCGGCCTACGATCAGGCCCTCGCGTCGGCGGAGAGAGGCGACCTCGCTCAGGCGGCCACGACCTTCCTGAGAGTCGCCGAGGACCAGGACGCTCCGGCGACGCTTCGCGCTCGGGCCGCGTTCCGGCGGGCGCGCGCGCTCGAAGGGCTCGGGAACGGCGACGCGGCGGCGGCGGCCTACGCGCGCGCGGCCGGGCTCGCTCACGGGATCCGCGACGAGAGCGGATCGGCGCTCCGGCCGCTCGCGGTGCTCAGGCGAGCGGAGCTGCTCAAGTTCCGCTCGGAGCCGCTCCTCGCGTTCTCGGCGGCGCGAGACCTCGCGCGAGCGCTCCTCGCGGGCGAGCTTCACGGGCTGTCCTCGTCCGAATGGGAGAGCTCGCTCAAGCAGGCGCGGGGGATCGTGGACGGGATCGCGGCCGTGTGGTCGGCCGGACCGGCGAGCCAGGACGGCGATCCCTGTGAGCTGCCGACCGCCGGCGCGGCGCTCCTCGCCCACGCGGAGGCGGACGTGCGCGCGCGCCTCGCTCGCGTGAAGGACCTCGAAGGAGAGCTGGGAGAGCCGCTCCGCGCGGCCCTGAAGAGAGAGAGGCCGGGCGAGCTCCTCCACCTCTACTCGAGCATGCAGCGGCCGCCGATACTCATCGCTTACAGGGCCGTTTCCGTCACGAGCGAGGCGCGGTCGCAGAGGATCGTCTTCGGCGTGGAAGTCGACCTCGAGGTGCTCGCGCGCGAGGTGATCGGGCCGGTCTGCGTCACGGAGACGCGCGATCTCCCGAAGGAAGCGGCCGTCGCGCTCGCGGCGCTCGACCCGCGCGGCGTCGTGCGCGCCTACGCGGGAGCCGAGGCCGCGCCCGACGAGCTCGGGCACACGCGAGAGACGGACGCCGTTCAGGCGACCGTGGCCCTCGACCCGCCGCCTCTCTGGCAGCTCCGCGCGCTCCGCTCGAGCGAGGGACTCGCCCAGAAGACGCGGCAGCGGGCCGTCCTCTTCTTCGCGCTCTTCGCGCTCGCTCTCGTCGCGGCCGCGGCCGGCGGGACGGCGACCTTACGCTCGGTCACGCGCTCGCTCGAGCTGGCTCGCATGAAGCAGGACTTCGTCTCGAACGTGACCCACGAGCTCAAGACTCCTCTCACGTCGATCCGCATGTACGCCGAGACGCTCGCGCTCGGCCGGGCGAAGGAGGAGAAGCGGAAGAAGTACCTCGAGAGCATCATCAAGGAGAGCGACCGGCTCCAGCGCATGATCGAGGACATCCTCGACTTCGCCCGGCTCGGCGAGGGGAAGCGCCCGTGGGTCCTCGCGGAGCACGACGTGGCCGAGGCCGTACGCGAGGCGATCGACCTCTTCCGGCACTCGGCCGAGATGCGAGGCTTCGAGCTCTACCTGGACCTTCCCGCGATCCGGGCTCTCCCGCCGGTGGACCTCGACCGCGACGCTCTCGTGAGAGCGGTCCTGAACCTCCTCACGAACGCCGTGAAGTACTCGGGAGAGTCGCGCTACGTCCGGGTCGCCGTCGCGCGAGAAGGCGACAGCATCGCCGTGTCCGTCGAGGACAAAGGAGTCGGGATCGAGACCGACGACCTCGAGCGGATCTTCGAGCGCTTCTACCGCGCGGGCGATCCTCTCACGCGAGAGGTCAAGGGAGCCGGGCTCGGCCTGGCTCTCGTGGACGAGGTCGTGCGAGCCCACGAGGGCAAGATCCGGGTCGAGAGCGAGCGCGGGAAGGGCTCGACCTTCACCATCCTCTTGCCGATCGTGAAAGACTATCGCAACGTGATGTGGCCGCCGCCGGTGACGCAGTCGTCGGCCATGTTCCCCCAGAGCGGCCCGGCGCCGGGCACTTTGCCCAACGGAGGTTCTCGCGCATGAGCGGTGCCGCGTTCGACCCGTCGACGAGGAAGATCCTCGTGGTCGAGGACGAGCCGCCGATCCTCACCGGGATCAAGGACAACCTCGAGGTCGAGGGCTACAAGGTCATCACGGCGTCGGACGGCGCCGAGGGGCTCAGGCTCGGGCTCAGCGAGGACCCGGACCTCGTGATCCTCGACATCATGATCCCGAAGATGTCCGGCTTCGACGTGCTCAAGAAGCTCCGCGAGAACCGGATCCGCGGCGCCGTGATCTGCCTCACGGCGAAGAAGGCCGAGGAGGACAAGGTCCGCGGCCTCAAGCTCGGCGCCGACGACTACGTCGCGAAGCCCTTCTCCGTGACCGAGCTCATGGCCCGCGTGCAAGCCGTCTTGCGCCGCACGGAGCCGCCCAAGGAGTGGAAGGAGGCTCGCTGGGCGGACGTGCACGTGAACTTCGTGACCTTCGAGGCGACGAAGAAGGGCCAGAAGCTCGACCTCACCCCGCGCGAGCTCAAGATCCTGAAGCTCTTCATCGAGAACGCCGGCAAGGTCATCTCGCGCAACGAGCTCCTCGACAAGGTCTGGGGTTACGACGTCTTCCCCACGACGCGCACGGTCGACAACCACATCGTCAAGCTCAGGAAGGCGATCGAGGACAACGCCGAGGACCCTCAGATGATCACGAGCATCCGCGGCGTCGGCTACAAGTTCACGCCCGACGTCCAGAAAGCCTGAAGCTTCGGGTTCAACCGAACCGGGAGAACGAATTCGACGCCTCGGTGCAGCTCGCCGGGTGCTCGATGGGGCTCATTTCGGGCTCGATGGAGCTCGTCCGAGAACTCGATGAAGCTCGTCTCGGGCTCGACTGGAGCTCACCTCGGGCTTTTTTTCGCCCATCGGGCGGTCGATGAAGCTCACCAGTCCCTCGCCTCGCCATGGTTGTGGGCACACGCGTCGGGCCGGGCGTCAGGCATTGAACGCGTCCCGCCGGTCGGAGCCCGTGGAGCAAGGAGTTACGAAGGGCACGATGCTCGCATTCCTTCAAGGAGAAGACAGGAGGGACGAGCCATGAGGACTGCCAGGAAGGTTTGCGCGCTGCTACTCGTGGTGTCCGCCGTGAGCCTGCTCGCCGTGGGAAGAGGCGTGTGACCTGGTCTCGACGCCCTCCTGGCACCGCTCCCGGGCCTCTGGAACAAGCTCTGGTTGGGGCTGTTCCTGGGCCTCGCGGCGATCGCGCTCGGATACGCCGCGGCCGCGCTCTCTCGAAGGCGGGGCGTGGCGTCGTTGTGGCTCCTGGCGGGCGCCGTGGGCGTCGGCGGAAACGGCGCGATCCTCGCCCTCGTCAAGTACGCGGAGTGCTTGCTCGGCGCGCCGGACATGCGCTGGTGATCGTTGGCGCCGAGGGCACGCGCGTGGTCTAAGGCTGCATGCTCGCGGTGCCCGAGGCCCTGAAAGACGAGGCCGTCTCTCACCTCCAGAACCTCCTGCGGATCGACACGACGAACCCGCCCGGGAACGAGACCGCGGCGGCGACTTACATGAAGAAGGTCCTGGAAGACGCGGGGATCCCGGCAACGGTCCACGAGCCCGTCCCCGGTCGTGGGAGCGTCGTGGCGCGGCTCAAGGCGACGGCGCCGACCCTCGGAGGGATCGCGCCCGGAGACGCCGGCGGGCCGCTCCTCATGATCTCTCACCTGGACGTAGTGCCGGCGGAGCGCGCGCAGTGGTCGCACGACCCCTTCTCGGGCGAGATCGCGGGCGGCTGCGTCTGGGGGAGAGGCGCCGTCGACATGAAGAGCCTCGCGGCTCTCTCGCTCACCTGCGTGCTTCACCTGAAGCGGCGCGGAGTCGCGCTCCGGCGCGATGTCGTGCTCGCGGGCGTCGCGGACGAGGAGGCCGGCTCGGACAAGGGATCGCGCTGGCTCGTGGCGCACGAGCCCGACGCTCTTCGCGCGGAGTGGGCGCTCTGCGAGGTCGGCGGCTTCACGCTCCACGTCGAGGGAAAGCGCGTCTACCCGATCCAGGTCGCCGAGCGAGGGGTCGCGTGGCTCCGACTCACGGCCGAGGGAAAGCCCGGGCACGGCTCGCTCCCTCACGCCGACAACGCGGTGCTCCGGCTCGCGCGGGCGGTCGGGCGCCTCCACCCGCGAGCTCTCCCGGTGCACGTGAGCGCGCCCGCCCGCGCGTTTCTCCATGGCCTCGGAGACCGCGTTGGAGGAACTTGGGGCCGCCTCTTCCGCCGGCTCGCCACGCCCTGGCTCACGGACTTCCTCCTCCGACACATCCCCGAGGCCCGCGCGAGGACGCTCAACGCGACTCTCAGGAACACCGTCTCGCCCACGGTGCTCGAGGCGGGCTCGAAGGAGAACGTGATCCCCTCCCGCGCTTCCGCGGTCCTCGACGGGAGGATCGTCCCCGGCTTCACGACCGGCGATCTCATCGAGGAAGTGAAGGCCGCGCTCGGCCAGGATCAAGACGGGATCCGCATCGAGGTCCTGCGAGAAGCGCCCCCTCACGTCGTCGACTCCTCGACGCCTCTCTTCGATCTCCTCGCCCGCACGATAACCGAGCACGACCCGGGCGCCGTCGCGCTCCCCTACATGATCTCCGGCTTCACGGACGCGCAGCCCCTCTCGGCCCTCCGAGTCAAGACGTACGGCTTCAACCCCGTGAGGCTCCCCGAGGGCCTCGACTTCGCCTCGCTCTACCACGCCCACGACGAGCGCATCCCCCTCGACGGCTTCCGCTGGGGCGTGTCGGTTCTCTGCTCCGCGGTTGAAGCCTTCTGCGTTGCTTGAGAAGGGCTCCGCCCTCTCCGCTTCCCTCGGGGGTGGCAGCCAACACGGATCCGGTGGAGCGTGTGGAAGACGGTGATGGGGTCTGGGGCCGAAGCCCCAGCCCCCAGCGGGAGCGCCTAGCTCAGGCGCTTCCAGTACTCTTCCGGCATGTCGTGCGCCATCTTGAGGGCGCCGTTCGCGCCGGCGTAGGTCGGCTCTTCCACCTGCGTGACGCGGCCGGAGCCGAGCATCTTGCGCATGGCTTCCTCGAGGACGCGGCCGAGGCCGATCATCTGTGAGCCGCCGCCGCCGAGGAGGACGTTGTCGCGGAGCTTCTTCTGGAAGTCGGGGTCGAACGTCGAGACGAGCTGGTGGATCGCCTGCACGATCGGCGGGACGATCTTGCGGCAGCCCTCGCGGATCTCCTCGGTGAGGTCGAAGACCGTGGGCAGGCCGTTCTGGATGAGCTCGACGCGGACGGGCTCCGCGGAGTCGGTCACGAAGGCGTACTTCTCCTTGATGTCCTTCACCTGGTGGATCGTGAAGTCCGCCTTGGGAGCCTTCCGCTTGAACAGCGTGTAGAGCTGCTGGTCGAGCCAGTCGCCGGCGGTCGTGAGCGTGATCTGGTCCTCCTCCGCGGGTAGGGTCCCGTGCATTCGACAGAGGTCGACGGTGCCGGCGCCGATGTCGATGACGAGCGTGTCCTCGAGGAGATCGAGACCGTAGCCCACGGCGAACGGCTCGCTGCAGATCATGCCGGCATCGAGCATCCCGCGCGCGGCCTCGAGGATCTGCTCCTTGTTCTTGATCGACGCGCGCGCGGGCGAGCCGATGACGCCGTAGATGAGCTCGTCCTTGCGCGACTTCACGATCCCGAGCGCGTGGCGGACGAGGTCCTTCGCGGCCTGCATCTGCTTCTGGGCCTGCTCGGGCGTGACGCTCGAGGTCTCCTCGTTCGAGAACTTGATGATGCCCTTCTCGAAGGGACGGTAGAGGTCGAGCGAGAGGCGCTTCTCGACGGCTTCCTTGCCGAAGAGAGCGTCCTTCTTGAGGAGCTTCTTCGCGACCACGTCCTTCGGGTAACCGACGAACGAGTAGACGGTCTCGCGGACGCCGTTCGACGCCGCGACCGACGTGCGCGAGGTGCCGAGGTCGATCCCCACGTAGAGGACCCCTTTCGCGTCGGCCTTCTTCGGCAGGTCGGTCATCTTCATGTCTTCCTTCGTGGCCATGTCAGTCCTCCGGAGATTCCTTTCTGTGAGTCGTCATTCGCGGGGGGCGAATGCGGGTGGGTGATCTTACGCGCTGGAAGCGTGTTGGTGTGAGCCGCTCGAGCAAAGCGGCGCATCCGTGGATATCGGTGGGCTTGGCATTGGGTGATCCCAGAAGCGTGTCTGGCTGCACGGGCGACTTCGTCGCCCCCGCCCCTAGAAGGCCGTCTCGGTCGTGAGAGGGTCGAGCGGCGCGGTGAAGCCCTCGGGCAGCGACTCGAGGGACGGCATGCGAGCGGCCTGGGAGGGCGTGCCTCGCGCGAGAGCGCGGTCGGCGTCGGTGATCTCCTTCTTCTGCAGCTCCAGGTTCTCGAGGAAGACGACTCCGAGGAGCTCCTTCTTGCGCGCGTAGTTGATCTCGTCGGGTCCGAGCCCCTGGATCGTGGCGTAGATCGAGGCGATCCCGTCGTCGAGGACCTTCATCGCGGCCACGCGCCGGAGCGCGTCCTCGGTCTCCGCGAGCGCCTGGTTGAGCTTCGAGATCCGCCGCTCGAGCAGGTCCTCGTAGCCCGACTTGAGCCGCCCGATGAGGTGGTCGAAGGCGTCCGCGAGCTTCTTCTCGAGCTTGTCGATCCCCGCGAGCGCCTTGGGGTCGTCGGCGTGGACGAGGGCGCGGCGCTCGGCGGTCATGAACTCTCCGAGCGCGGCCATGACCTTCGTCTCGAGCTCGGCGATCGACTCGGGGGAGATGACGACGCCGGGAGCCTCGCGCTCCTCGGCGAGCGCCTGCTCCTGGCGGGCGAGCTCGCCTCGGAGCTTCGCGACCTGCCGCTCGAGGTCCGCGCGGCGCCGCTCCTCGTCCGATTTCTCGGCGAGAGCACGCTTGTGCTCCTCCATGAGCTCGAGGAACTCGCGCTTGGCCTCGTGCTCGAGCTGCTTCCTCCCGGCCGCGGAGAGGTGTCGCGTGTTGCGCTCGAGCGCCCGTTCGACGGCTTCGGCGACGATCTTCTCGATCGTCGGCATGTCGAGGACGTTGACGCGCTTCACGCCCTTCTTCGCGAGCGCGTCGATCGTCGAGCGCTGCGCCCTTCCCGTGAGCGCGCGGCGGAGCGCCGCCGTGTCGTCGACGGCCGTCCCCGGCGCCGGCTCCTGCGAGCTCTCCTGCGAGGGAGCGGCCGCGGGAGGCGGCGGCGCCGCCTTGGGCGCCGGCGGAGCGGGAGGAGCAGCGGCTCCGGGGATCGGCTTCCCTTCTATGAGCGCGCGCCTCACGCGCTGCGAGTGCTCGAGCACTCTCTGCTTGTGGAGGTCGGCCTCCGAGAGCGCCGGAGGAGGCGGAGGCAGCGGCGGGAGGCTCGCGGGAGCGACCTTGGGCGGCGGAACCGGCGCGGGGGCGGGCGGCTCCTTCTTCAGGACGGCCGGCCCGACCGCGGCCAGGAGCTCGTCCAGGATCGCGCTCTCGGCGGGAGCGGCTGGAGGCGGAGCGGCGGGCCGCTCCTCCTCCTTGTCCTTCTTGTCCTTCTTCGCATCCGGCGGAGCGGTCTTCTCCTCCGACTTCATGCCGGGGAGCTTCGCGCCGCCGAACATCCAATCGTCGGTACCCAAGAGCATTCCTAGCGTTTCGCGAGCCACGACGATAGGAGCGAAGCGGTGGCCCGTCAAGGCAAAGGCGGCACCGATGGGAGACGACCGCTCCTTGCCAACGAACGAATCCGAGAGACGGCGACATCTCGCTCCACGAGGTCCCGGACCGCGAGAGACGCGCGCCGCCGACCTCGAAGCCGGCGAGCCGGAGGGCGCCCTTTCCTATAGACTCTCGGAGTGCTCAAAGCGGACGAGGTCTCGCTCGCCCAGGAGCTCGAACGGAGCGCGCTCGTTTCGCGCGAGGACCTTCGCCGCTGCGCGAACGCCGTCCTCGCCGCCCGCGCGCGAGGCGAGACGGTCGGTCTCGCCGCGCTCCTCGTCGCGCGGGGGCTCGTCTCGCCGGCGGAGCTCGCGCGCCTCCACGGAGTGCGCGAGACTCCGCCGCTTCCCCCCGAGCCGCGGGTGCGAGCGAGCCAGAGCCTCGTCGGCGAGCGACTCGGCCCCTACGAGATCGTCCGCGTCCTCGGAGAAGGCGGCATGGGAGTCGTCTACGAGGCGCGCGAGCCCGCGCTCGGGCGCCGCGTGGCAATCAAGGCGCTGTGGCTCGCGCGCACGGGAGCCCGCGCGAGGCTCGCGATCGAGCGCTTCCGGAGAGAAGCGCGAGCGCTCGCGGCGCTCCGGCATCCGAACGTCGTCGCCGCGCACGCCTTCGGCGAGACCAAGGACGTCCTCTACATCGCCATGGAGCTCGTCGAGGGAGGTCGCTCGCTCCAGGCCCTCATCGAGGAGAAGGCGATGCCGGCGCGCAAGGCTGCCCAGGTCGTCGCGAAGATCGCGCGCGCCCTCCAGGCGGCTCACGACGCCGGGATCGTGCATCGCGACCTGAAGCCCGGGAACGTGCTCGTGGACGAAGAGGGAGAGCCGCGGCTCTCGGACTTCGGGCTCGCTCTCGCCGAGGACGACGAGTCGTCTCGCCTGACCGCGCCGGGATCGATCGTCGGGACGCCGTCTTACATCTCTCCCGAGCAGGCCCTCGGGCGCGAGGCGACGCGCGCTTCCGATCTCTGGTCGCTCGGCGTGACGCTCTACGAGCTCCTCGCGGGCGAGGTGCCCTTCGACGGGACGGAACGGCTCGCGCTCCTGAACAGCATCGTCGTCGAGACCGCGCCGCCTCTCGAGGGCGTGCCTCGCGACCTCGAGGTGATCGTAGGGAAAGCCATGGAGAAGGAGCCGGCCGATCGCTACGCAACCGCCGCGGCCCTCGCCTCGGACCTCGAGGCTTTCCTGAGAGGCGAGCCGATCGCCGCGCGCCGCCTCTCTCGCCTGGCGAGGCTCGCCCGCGCTGCGAGGAGACGGCCGGCCCCGATGCTCGCCCTCGCCGGCGCCACGGCGATCCTCGCGCTCGGCGCCGTGTCCTTCTCCCGCTGGTTCGACGAGCACGAGCGCACGACTCGCCAGCGCGCCGACGACGACGCGCGCGTGAAGGCGGAGCGTCCCTTCGAGGAGCTGCTCGAGCGCGCCCGGGCGATCGAGGCGACGGGCGATCCGAAGGAAGCTCTCCTCGTTTACCAGGAGGCGCTCAAGCTCAAGCCGGACGACCTGCTCGCGCTCGCGGGAAAGGGACGGAGCGAGGAGGCGCTCGGGCGCTTCGTCTTTGCCGAATCGACGCTCACCCGAACCATCGCGACGATCGGGAGCCGCACGGACGCGCGAGAGGCGGCGGCGACGTGGGCCGCTTACGCCCGCTCGCGCTCGGACCGGCTCTCGATGGTGGGGCCCGATCCGGCGCAGGTCCAGCGGGAGGTCCCGCTCGCGCTGCGAGCGGCGGAGATCGCGGTCTCGCTCGACCCGTCGAGCCCGCTCGCCCTCGCGACGCGCGCGCGCATCGAGGCGACCTTCCATCCGGGAGAGGAATCGCGCCGCCTCGTGGAGGCCGTGAAGAATCCGGACAAGCGCGCCTCGACGGAGCTCGCCCTCGCGCGAGCCTTGCTCGCCCATTGGAAGGGTGAGAACGACGTGGCCCTCCTCCAGGCGCGGAGCGTGCGAGCGCCTCCCGCCGCGGCGTGTCTCGCGGCCTGGATCCTCGTCTCCGAGGAGGAGCGCGAGGAGGGACAGGCCCTCCTCGAGGACCTCGTGGCGGCGAGTCCCGGGAACGGATCGCTCCAGCTCGTGCTCGCGAGCGTCTACGCGAGAGCGCTCGACCTCGAGAAGGCCGAGCACGCGCTCGCGGACGCTCTCTCGAACAACGTCCGGGGGAGCGCTCTCGAGGAGAGGCTCGCGAAAGCGCGGAGCGACGAGGCGCCGAAGACTCAAAGAGAGCTCCTCGACCGCGCCTGGCTCCTCCTCGAGCGAGGGAAGCCGAGGGACGCTCCCCTGGCGCTCGGGTTCGCGACCGACGCCGCGCGGCTCCTTCCCCCGAAGGTCGACGTCCGCACGTTCGTGGAGACCTGCCGCGTCGTCGCGCGCGCTCACCTCGCGAACGGGCATCTCCCGGAAGCGGCGCGCGCCGTCGCCCTGGGCCTGGGCGAGCAGGCGGGCCAGCGAGACCTCCTTCGTATCCGGCTCGCGCTCGAGACGAACGACGGCAAGTGGAGCGAGGCGCTCGCGGACTCCGAGGCGATCCTGGGCCACGCTCCCGGCGACGAGGAGATCGAGCATCAGCGCATCCTCTGCCTCGTCCGGCTCGACAAGATCGCCGAAGCGGTGGAGGCGGCGGACAGCTTCTCGCACCGGCGCCCGAAGGGCCCGCTCGGGAGGAGCCTCCCCTTCGTCGCTCGCTTCCACGGAGGCCGCTACGAGGAGTGCGTCCGTCTCCTCTGGGGCGGCGAGGAGTCGATCGGCGTGAGCCCGGAGCTCGCGGCCTTCGCGCGGCGTCTCGCGCTCCCTCCTCTCGAGACGGCGGCTCCCGTGCACGAGGACCGCAACGAGGACTGGGGCGACGGGGGCGAGCCCTTCTGGAAGATAGAGCCCGACGGCTCCGAGCCCCGCGAGCGGGACCCGCGGCGCCGCGTCCTCGGACGCACGTCTCTCAGGTTCCTCGTGAGCGGGAGACCCGTGGCGGTCGTCCACGCGGCACCCGCCGGTGCTGTCTTGGACCTCTCGAAGGGCGCGCTCGTCTTCTTTGCCTGCGCCGAGGAGGCCGCGGCCGCGGCGGTCGTCTCGTCGCCCGTCTCCCTCGCGCTCGCTCTCAAGGACGCCGGCGGCGGCGAGCTCGTCCTGCGGCACCAGGACGCGCTCTCGGGGAAGCGAGGCTGGCAGCGCTTCCGCGTCTCCCTGGAACGGAAGCCCGAGGCGCGCGACGCGAAGGACGCGTGGAAGCTCGTCTCGACCTCGTCCGCGTTCGACCCCGCGCGCGTCTCGGAGGTCGCCTTCCGGTTCGAAGGAGTCGAGCGGCCGGTCGTCGTCTGGCTCGACGGGATCACGAGCGGCCCCTGAGGCCGGGCTCGCCTCCCGGCCGGTATACTCCGCGCATGGCGGCTTCCCGGACGAGCAAGGCTCGCGCGCGCGCCCGCGCTCTCAGGAAGAAGGGCGACCTCCACGGAGCGCGCCGTGTCCTCGAGGGAGCCCGCGAGGAGGCTCTCGGCCTCGAGCGAGCGACGGTCGAGGCCGATCTCGCCGAGGTCCGCGCGGCGATCGAGGTGCTCGCGACGCACGAGCTCGCCCTTGCGCGGGACGAGCCCCGGCCACGCGGCTCCCCCGGCTTTCCCGACGGCTTCGTCGGCCGGAGCGCCGCCGCCGCGCGCGTTCGCGGCGAGATCGCGAGAGCCGCGAGCGCGGCCTTGCCCGTCCTCATCGAGGGAGAGAGCGGCACCGGGAAGGAAGTCGTCGCGCGCGCGATCCACGCACGCTCATCGCGCGCGAAGGGACCCTTCGTCGCGCTCGCGCCCGCGGCTTTCGCTCCCGGGATGATCGAGGACGAGCTGTTCGGGCACGTCGCGGGAGCCTTCACGGGAGCGGAAGGCGCGCGCGACGGCCTTCTCCTCGGCGCTCGCGGCGGCACCGTCCTCCTCGACGGGATCGACGAGATGCCGCTCGACGTCCAGGCGAAGCTCCTCCGGGTCCTCGAGGAAGGCGAGGTGCGCCCCGTCGGAGGCGGCTCGTCCGTGCGCGTGGACGCGAGGATCGTCGCGACGACGCGGCGCTCTCTCGGCTCGCTCGTCCGCCAGGGAGTCTTCCGCGAGGAGCTGTTCTACCGCCTGAACGTGCTCAAGATCGTCGTGCCGCCGCTGCGCGAGAGGGACGAGGACGTGGGCGTGCTCGTCTCGGAGCTCCTCGAGCGGCACGGCGCCGGGCGCTTCCCCGCGATCACGCGTCCCGCGCTCGAGCGACTCGAGCGGTATCCGTGGCCCGGGAACGTGCGCGAGCTCGAGAACGAGGTCCGCCGTCTCCTCGTCGTCGCCGTCGATCCGATCGACGAGGCGTCGCTCTCGCCCCGGATCCGCAAGGGAGACGCGAGCCCCTCGCGCGACCTCTCGAAGGGGATCTACGAGCGGCTCCGCGGGCGCAGCCTCGAGGAGATCGAGCGCGCCGCGATCCAGGCCGCGCTCCGGGCGAGCGAGGGGAACAGGACGGGCGCCGCGAGGCTCCTCAAGGTCTCTCGCAGGACGCTCTACGACAAGCTCAAGCGGCTCGGGCTCGATTCCTGAGAGCTAGGCGGAGAAGCGCCCGAGCATCTCGCGCAGCTCTCTCGCGGTCGGCCGGGCCTTCGCGTCCGTCGCGAGCGTGCGAGCGAGGATGTCCGAGAGAGCGCGAGGGACCGAAGAAGCGACGGACGACGCGGGCGGAGGGGGAGCGAGAGGATCGCGCCGGAGGTCGGCGATCCGGCGAGTCTCTCGCGGCGTGCGGCCCGTCGCTAGGTGATAGAGCGTCGCTCCCAGGCCGAAGATGTCCGCGGGCGGGCCGGCCGAGCGGCCGTCCTCGAGCTGCTCGGGCGCGGCGTAAGCGATCGTCCCGAGAGCGACGCCGGAACCGGTGCTGGACGTCTCGTCTCCTCCCAGGGCTTCCCTGAGCTCCTTGGCGAGGCCGAAGTCCGAGAGCTTGGCCCTCCCGTCGGGCTCGAGGAGGACGTTCGCGGGCTTCACGTCTCTATGGACGACTCCGAGCGAGTGCGCGTAGTCGAGCGCGTCCGCGAGCTGGGCTCCGATCCGGGCGACCTCGCTCGCCGCGAGAGGGCCTCGAGCGAGGCGCGCGAGCGCGTCTCCTCCCCGGACGAGCTCGCAGACGACGTAGGGACCGGCCTCGACCGAGGAGGCGTCGAGGACGCGCACGATGTGCGGGTGCTCGAGACGGAGGAGGACGCGCGCCTCTCGCAGGAAGCGCGCGACGGCGCGCGGCGCCGCGCTCCCGAGGAGGACGGCCTTGAGCGCGACGAGCCGCTCCCGCGGACGGGCGAGCGCGAGGAAGACGCTCCCCATGCTCCCCTGGCCGAGGCGGGCGACGAGCTCGTAGCCGGGGAAGGTGTCGGGCGCGAGCTCGGGCACTCCGAGGCAGGCGACGCACACGCGTTCTCCCGCGACTCTCTGGCCGCGGTCCCTCGAGTCGGGAGAGCCGCAGACGATGCACGGGAGCTCTCCGTCCCCGCTCGTGCGCAGGCTGTCGTCGTTCACGAGAGCGAGCATGTGAGGGCCGACGTGGAAACGCTCTCCCGCCCTCACGCGGAGGCCGCTCGCGGGGACGGGTCGCAGAGCGGCGTCGCGCACGTCTCCTCTCCCGGAGATGTCGTGGACCGAGACGGCTTCCGTTCCCGCTCCCACGAGCGCGACGAGGCAATGGAAGGGAAGAAGACCTCCCGCGAGAGGGGCGTCGGCGTCGGGCGAGGAGCCGAGGACGAGGCGCCCTCCTTTCCAGGAAGGCAGCCACGATATCTCGGGCTCCAGGCAGAGGAGACGCAGGCGAGGAGGCATCGTTCCTCGCCGCTTATAGCAGCGGCGCGCCGCTCGCGCCGGGTGAGGGGCGGCGCGCCGCTCTCCTCAGGGCTTCGGGTAGACGGTGATCGGATCGTCGCTCGTGCCGCCGAACCAGGTCACGCTCTCGTGGACCATGCGGAACTTGAGCTCGTAGCTCCCGCTCGCGGGAGCGACTCCCGTGAACATGAACGAGTAGCTCTCGCCGGG
>JACQDU010000608.1 GCA_016200955.1 bacterium | reverse complement strand
GGCCGCAAGTTCCCGTGGGGCGACAACATCGAGTTCTCGTTCGCGAACCACCGCGACTCGGGCCAGCGCAAGCTCGAGCCCGTGACGGCGCGGCCGAGGGGCGCGAGCCCGTTCGGCTGCCTCAACATGGCCGGAAACGCGGCGGAGTGGACGATCACACCGCTCGAGACCCCCGGCCCCGACGGCCAGAAGGAGGTCATCCGGGTGAGGGGCGGCGGCTACGACGACGACCTCATCATGTGCCGCGCGGCCTTCTGGAACGAGGGCTCCGGCAAGGACGACCCCCACCCCGCCATCGGGTTCCGCTGCGCGCAGGACGTGGAAAGGTAAGAACAGCCACGGATTTGCACGGATTGACACGGATTCTTCCCCGATCCGTGTCAATCCGTGTTGATCCGTGGCTCGTCACTCTCGGTTGAACTTGACCTCCCCTTTCCCCGTCTGATACGCTGGCTCTTCCTCTCATCGACGGAGGTGACCCATGCTCAGGCGTATCGCAATCGCCCTCGCGCTCGTGGTCCTCTCGGCCGCCGGCGCCCTCGCTCAGAGCGCGGACGAGCAGTTCCAGGCGCTCTTCCAGAAGGGCATCGACCAGCTCGAGAAGCGGCAGTACGACGACGCGGTCGCGTCCTTCAAGAAGGCGATCGAGATTCGCAAGGAGCTGCCCGAGACGTACTACAACATCGCCTGCGCTTACTCGCTCAAGGGCGAGAAAGACAAGGCGATCGACTGGTTCGCCGACGCCCTCGCTCACGGCTTCAACGACGAGGACCATATTGCCAAGGACCACGACCTCGACGCGATCCGCGACGAGGCGCGGTTCAAGGAAGTCACGGCGCGCGCGTTCGCGAAGCCGAGGCCCGGCGAGACCTTGCTGACGCTCAAGGGCGAGGTCGCGTCGCTCGAGAAGCTGAAGGGCAAGGTCGTCCTGCTCGACTTCTGGCGGACGTGGTGCGACCCTTGCAAGCAGGAGATCCCGCACCTGATCGCCCTCGACAAGGAGTACGGCGCGAAGGGCGTCGTCGTGGTCGGCGTCTCGAACGAGCCCGTCCCGCTGCAGGAGCAGGTCGCGGACGAGCTGAAGGTGAGCTACCTCCTCCTCCGCCAGGTCGGTCCGCTCCCGGCGCCCTTCGAGAACGTGCGCGCGTTCCCGACCCTCTTCATCCTCGACCAGGAGGGCAAGGTCGTGAAGAAGCTCGTGGGCGCGCGCGAGCGGGCCGAGATCGAGGAGGCGCTGAAGCCGCTCCTCGCGCCGCCGGAGCCGCCGAAGAAGGCGCCCGAGCCGCCCGAGCCGCAGGTCTTTTAGCCACGGATTCGCACGGCTTGGCTATCCGGTTTGCTCCGAACGAAGTAACGAAGCCACGGATTCACACGGATTCCACGGATTCAATGAACCTTGCGGACGTTCTCGAATCCGTGGAAATCCGTGTTGATCCGTGGCCAATCTACCCGATTCGCGCCGGCCGCGGGCCCGCGTCGCGGACGGCGGGTGGGACGAGCGGCGCGTAGGCCTCGAAGTTCTTCTGGAAGCGCTGCGCCAGCTCGTCGGCCTTCGTGTCGTAGGCGCGCGGGTCGGCCCAGGTGCCGCGCGGCTTCAGGACCTCGGGCGGCACGCCCTCGCAGGCGACCGGGACGTGGACGCCGAAGATCGGGTCCGGATCGGCCCTGACCTGGCCGAGCGAGCCGTCGAGCGCGCGGCGGACGAGCGCGCGGGTGTGCGCGCTCGACATGCGCCGCCCGACGCCGTAGGGGCCCGCGGTCCAGCCCGTGTTGACGAGCCAGCACTCGGCCTTGTGGCGCGCGAGCTTCTCGCCCAGGAGCTTCGCGTAGGTGCTCGGCGGCAGCGTCATGAACGGCGCGCCGAAGCACGTCGAGAACGTGAACTTGGGCTCGGTGACGCCCTTCTCGGTCCCGGCGACCTTGGCCGTGTAGCCCGAGAGGAAGTGGTACATCGCCTGCTCGGGCGTGAGCCGCGCGATCGGCGGCAGGATCCCCGACGCGTCGCACGTGAGCATGATCAGCGTCCGCGGGTGGCCGGCCATGCCGCTCGGCTCGATGTTCGGGATGAAGTCGAGCGGGTAGGCCGAGCGCGTGTTCTCGGTGAGCGTGTCCTTGTCGAGGTCGAGTGCGCGCGTCTCCTTGTCGTAGACGACGTTCTCGACGACCGTCCCGAATCGGTGAGACGCGTCCCAGATCTCGGGCTCGGCCTTCTTCGAGAGGCGGATCACCTTCGCGTAGCAGCCGCCCTCGAAGTTGAAGACGCCGCGGTCGCTCCAGCCGTGCTCGTCGTCGCCGACCAGGCGCCGCTCCGGGTCGGCCGAGAGCGTGGTCTTGCCCGTGCCCGAGAGTCCGAAGAAGAGCGCCACGTCGCCCGCCGCGCCCACGTTCGCGGAGCAGTGCATGGAGAGCACGCCGCGGAGCGGCAGGAGGTAGTTCAGGACCGAGAAGATCGTCTTCTTCACCTCGCCCGCGTAGCTCGTGCCGCCGATGATCGCCGCCTTCGCGCCGAGGTTCAGGATGATGAACGCGCTCGAGTTGGTCCCGTCGCGCGCCGGGTCGGCCTGGAAGCCCGGCGCGTGGAG
>JACQDU010000607.1 GCA_016200955.1 bacterium | reverse complement strand
CTCTCTCTCTCCCATCGCGCGAGAGACGCGGCCCGAGGAGCCCGCGACGCCGGCCTCGCTCTACGTGCTCCTCGCGGTGGGAAGCCTCTTCGTCCTCACGGGAGCTCTCTGGCTCGTCGTGAAGGGCTGGGACTTCATGGGAGAGACGGGGCGCTTCGGCCTCCTCGCTCTCCTGACCGGTGCGATCGGCGCCGGTGGGCCTTACCTCGAGAAGCGCGGCCACGAGAGGACGGGATTCTCTCTCGTCGTCCTCTTCTCGCAGCTCCTCTGGGCGGACGGCGCCTACCTCCTCGTGCTCACGAACGCGCAGGACAGCGCGGGGCCGTGGGCGCTCGTGTCGGCGCTCGTCGCCGGGACGAGCTTCGGGCTCGGGGTGAGCCGGCGCTCCGTCCTCCTGAGCGTCCTCGCGGCGCTCGGAGCTGTGATGGCGCTCGTCCTCACGTGGAGCGCGCTGCCGCCTTCGGGGCGGCTCGCGCTCCTCGCGGCGGCGACGGGCGGGATCGCGATCTCGGCGTTCGCGCTCGACCGCCGCGAGCACGGAGCGGCCGTCCTCCTCCACGCGCTCTGTGGGCCTTCCTCGCGGGAGCGGTCGCGGGAGTCACGATCGGCCTCACCGTCCAGAGGCGCTCGGTCGGCTTCGCGGTGCTCGGTGCGATGAGCACCATGGTCGCGCTCTGTCTCTCCTGGGCCGCGCTCGAGGGAGGAGGGCGGCTCGGGCTCCTCTCGCTCGTGACGTTCTCGACCGCTCTCACGGCCGAGATGCTCGAACGCCGAGGCTACCGGGAGAGCGCCGTCGTCGAGGCCCTGTGGTCGCAGCTACTCCTCGTGACGCTCGGCTACGCGCTCTCGGTCTTCGAGCGAGAGAGCGAGCCGCTCCCGTGGGCGATCGTCACCACCGTGAGCGCTGCAGTCACGTTCGCGCTCGCGCTCAGGCGGCGCTCGCCCGTCCTCTCGGCGCTCGCTTCGCTGACGGTGGCCGCCGCCATGATCCTCTACGGGAAGGCGATCGAGACGGGCCGCCCCGAGGGCCCGGCGATCTGGGCGCTCGTCTCGAGCTTGCCGCTCGCGGTCCTCGCCTTCTTCGGCCACCGTCGCGGCAAGGAGAACCTGGGAGCACCGCCCGCGTTGGTGGGCGTGCTCCTCGCTCTCGCGAGCGCGGGGCTCGGGCTCTTCGGGTTCCTGAAGCCCGAGCTCCGGATCTTCTCGATCGCTTGGCCTTACTCGATCGCCGCGCTCCTCCTGGGAGCCGGCGCTCTCCTCTCTCGCGGAGAGTCGAGCCCTTACGGGTCCGGCCTCGGCGCCGCGGGAGCGCTCGTCCTCCTCCTCGTGCCGGCGGCCCACGCGATCGTGAACGAGCACGCGTCGTCGGCTTACCTGAGAGGAGCTCAGGGAGCAGGAACGGGCCTGGTGATCGTCGCGCTAACGCGGAAGCGGATCGCGCGGAGCTTCGAGATCGGCACCGGCATGCTCCTGGTCGGGCTCGCGCACGTGATCGCATCGCGCTCGCCCGCTTACGTGACGAGCGTGCTCACGGGAATGACGTTCGCCTTCGCTCTCCGGGAGAAGTCGGTCGGGCTCTCGTTCCTCGCTTCTCTCGGCGCGTCGCTCGCCGTGGTGCTCTGGGCCGTGGCGCACGAGGTGGAGACGACCGAGGCCCGCGCGGTCTGGGCTCTCGGGGGAGGAGCCGTCCTCGCGGGCCTCGGGCTGCTCCTCCGACGAAGGGTCGGCGAAGGAACCGACGCGCCGGCGGCCGCGCTCTCACTGCTGTTCCTGCTCGCAAGCTGGCTTCTCGGCCTCACCCCGCTGCCTCACCTCTGGGAACACGGATACGCTGGACCGTCCGACACGGAGTGGGCCTTCAACGTCGCCTGGCCCTACGTCGCCATCGCGATCGCCGTGCTCGGAAGCCACGGGCTCGGTCGCATCCACGCGCTCGAGTGGCGCGCGGGAGCCCTGGTCGTCGCGGGGCTCATGCTCCTCGTGACGCCGTCGTTCCATTCCTTCCATTACGGGAAGCTTCCTTACCTCTACGCCGGATCGATCGTCGGCGCGCTCGTGATCGTCGCGGCGTTCAGGTGGAACGCGATCGCCGAGAACGAAGGCTCGCAGATCGGCGCGATCCTCGTCGGGCTCGTGAGCCTCGTGGTGGCGCCCGGTCTCCTCACGCTCGGGAATCTCGGCCCGAAAGACGGCGACGCGCTCCTGGGAGAAGTTCTCGACCCCAAGCTTCCGTTCGCGGAGAGGCTCGAACACCCGCTCGGGTTCCTCTCGCACCTCACGCTCACGTCGGTCGTGCTCGTCTTCATGGGAGTCGTGTTCTCGCGGAGCGCGGAGAGGAAGCTCCCTTACAGGATCCTCGAGGTCGCGGGGCTGTTCCTGTTCCTGGGAACGCTCTCGATCCTCTCGTGCGCGCGGTGGAACGAGCTCTTCTACCCGGCGGTGCTCCTCGTGGGCGGCCTCGCGGCCCTCGTCGCGGGAGTCCACGAGAGGCACCTCCTCCTGGCCGCGATCCCGGCCGTCTTCCTCGTGCTCAACATGTGGTTCCAGTACTTCGCCAAGCTCTCGGGCTCCCTCCCGCTCGGGCTCCTTCTCGTGGGCTTCGGGATCGGGATCCTCGCGGGAGGCTTCTTCTTCGAGAAGCGGATCCGCCCCATGACGGACGAGCTCCGGCGCTGGCGTTAGACCGTTCCCGTCGTCTCTCGCCGGATTCTCCCTTGACGAATAGGTGTCTAGGAGACACTCTTAGGGTGTCTTACATACACGAAGTTCCAAGAAAAGAGCGAGGCACCAGAGTGCAGCCGACACCCCGAAGCGCAGGCCCGCGGCGCGGCTCGCCCCTGGGCGGAGCAGGGGGGGGCCCCGCATACCCCGAAGCGCAGGCCCGCGGCGCGGCTCGCCCCTGGGCGGAGCAGGGGGGCCCCGCATACCCCGAAGCGCAGGCCCGTGGCGAGAAGCGACGCGGCACGAAGTGACGCGGCGCGGCTCGCCCCTGGGCCGAGCAGGGGGGAATGCGGGGGGCGTCAGCCCCCCGCAAATGGTGAAGGAGGGACAGCCATGCTCGGAATCCGGTTCATGAAGGCAGCCCCGACGACTTACCTGATCCACTTCAAGGGAGGCCGCGCGAAGCGCGAGGGCGCGGGGCTGTCGTTCTTCTATTACGCGCCCACGTCCACGATCGTGGCCGTGCCCGTCGCGAGCGCCGATCTCCCGTTCGCGTTCAGCGAGACGACCGCCGACTTCCAGGCCGTGACGATCCAGGGCCAGATCACCTGGCGCGTCGTGGACCCGAAGCGCCTCGCGGCCCTCCTCGACTTCACGCTCGACGCGAAGGGCGAGTACCTGGGAGAGGGCTTCGACGTCCTGACGCAGCGCCTCCTCGACGCGGCGCAGGTCCTCACGCAGGGCCAGGCCGGTCGCATGGCGCTCCGGCAAGCGCTCGTCAGCCAGGACGAGATCGCGGCGCGCGTGCTCGAAGCGCTCCGCGCGTCGGAGCCCGTCGCCCTGCTCGGCGTCGAGATCCTGGGGCTCTCGATCCTCTCGGTGAAGCCGACTCCCGAGATGTCGCGCGCCCTCGAGGCCGAGGCCCGCGAGGGCCTCAAGCGAAAGGCCGACGAGGCGATCTACGCCCGCCGGAACTCCGCCGTCTTGCAGGAGCGCATGATCAAGGAGAGCGAGCTCGCGACCGAGATCGCCGTCGAGCTCAAGAAGCGCGAGATCCGCGAGACGCAGATGGCCGCCGACATCGGCGTCGAGGAGAAGCGCACCGTCCTCATCGAGAAGCGCTCCGAGAACGAGAAGAAGGACGCCGACGCCCGCGCTTACACGCTCGAGGCGTCCCTCAAGCCGGTGCGCGACATGGACTGGAAGACGCTCATGGCGATCTTCGCCAAGGGCGCGGACCCGCGGCTCATGATCGCGCTCGCCTTCCGCGAGCTCGCCGAGAACGCGCAGAAGATCGGGGAGCTCAACATCTCTCCCGACCTCCTGCGGGCTCTCATCGACGCGCCCGGTGCCGGAAAGGGCAAGGCCGCGTGAAAGAGCTCACCACGGAGACACCGAGGCACGGAGAGCGAGTCTCACGTCTCCGCGTCTCGCGTCTCCGTGGTGATCGAGCGAGGGGAGGCCGCCATGTTCGAGAAGCTCGTGCTCGTGACCCGGAAGACGCGCCTCGAGGAGCTCGTCCTGCGCTTCAACAGCCGCGGGCAGGCGAAGTTCTACATCGAGCACGCGGGCGGCGATTTCCAGGACTACGTGAAGGAGGACGACGTTTACCGGCGCTCGCTCGACGTGCTCCGGGGCCAGCTCGAGCTCGGGCTCAAGCTCCACCCGATCGAGCGAGCGATCGTGCCGACGTTCCTCTTCGCGGAGAAGGACCTCGTCGTGACCGCGGGGCAAGACGGGCTCGTCGCGAACACGGCGAAGTACGTCGGCAACCAGCCGATCGTCGCCGTGAACCCGGATCCCGAGAGGTTCGACGGCGTCCTCCTCCCGTTCGCGCCCGAGGACGCGCGCGCGGCGGTCGCGCGCGTGCTCGAGGGGCGCGCTCTCACGAGCGAGGTCACGCTCGCCGAGGCCGTGCTGCAAGACGGCCAGCGGCTCCTCGCGTTCAACGACCTGTTCATCGGGCCCGCATCGCACGTCTCCGCTCGCTACGTGATCTCTCACGGAGAGCGCAAGGAGCGGCAGTCGTCGTCGGGCGTCCTCGTCTCGACGGGAGCGGGCTCGACCGGCTGGCTCTCGTCGGTCTGGAACATGGCGTCGGGGATCTCGGCGTTCGCGGGAGGAACGGCGCTCGCTCGCCCGAAGCTCGAGTGGGAGGACCCGAGGCTCGCCTACGTCGTCCGGGAGCCCTTCGCGAGCAAGGCCTCGCAGGCGACGCTCGTCGCGGGCCTCCTCGCTCCGGGAGAGGAGCTCGTGCTCGAGTCGCTCATGCCGTCTCGCGGAGTCGTCTTCTCCGACGGAGTCGAGGCCGACTTCCTGGCCTTCGACTCGGGCGCCGTCGCGCGTGTACGGGCGTCTTCCGTGCACGCTCGCCTCGTCGTGCCTTAGAGTTTCCGGAACCACCGAAGACACCGATGAACACCGAAGAGGACGACTCGGTGCTCATGGGCGCGTTCTGCGGGTTCCCGCTGTTTTCTTACGGTGACTCCCGGGGAGACGGAAGAGCATGGCCTGGAAGCCCGACCCGATCCTCGTGACGGTGGACATCGTGATCTTCACGATCCGCGAGAGGGAGCTCTCCGTACTCCTCGTGCGGCGCGGGTCTCCTCCCATGAAGGGCCTCTGGGCGATCCCGGGAGGCTTCGTCAAGAAGAGCGAGTCGCTCGAGGACGCGGCCCGGCGCGAGCTCCACGAGGAGACCGGCGTCTCGAACGTCTACCTCGAGCAGCTCTACTCGTTCGGCGATCCCGGCCGCGACCCGCGCGGGCGCGTCGTCACGGTCGCTTACTTCGCGCTCGTGGCGGAGGACAAGGCGCCGCTCACTCCCGGGAGCGACGCCGCGGACGCCCGCTGGTTCCGCGCGCGCGAGCTTCCCGCGCTCGCGTTCGACCACGGCGAGATCCTCGACTACGCGCTCGAGCGGTTGAGGAACAAGCTCGAGTACACGACCGTCGGCTTCCAGCTCCTCTCGGAGAAGTTCACGCTCGGCGAGCTCCAGGGGGTCTACGAGGCGATCCTCGCCCGGCCGCTCGACAAGAGGAACTTCCGCCGGAAGGTCGAGCTCCTCGGGATCCTGCGGCCCACGAAGGAAGTGCGCCGCGCCGGGAGGCGGCCCGCGCGCCTCTACCGCTTCGCGGCGAGCCGCTTCGAGAAGCTCAAGGACAAGGGGATCCTCTTTCCCTTCTGAGGGGTCCCGCAGCCGTTCCATGGCGCGAGCGGCGGCTCTCTGAGACGATACGGCCGTGGCAAGGAGCTCGGGGTTCCGCTCGATCCTGCGCGCTCTCCCGGGCGCCGCGAGCCTCGCGGGCATCGTCGTCGGGACGGGAGCGATCGTAGGCTGGGCGCTCGACATAGGAGCGCTCAAGAGCGTCCTGCCCGGCCCCGTCTCCATGAAGCCGAACACGGCGCTCGCGTTCATCTTCGCGAGCCTCGCGCTCCGGCTCCTCCTCGCCGCGCCGGATCGGCGTCGCGGGAAGCTGGCGCTCGCCTTCGCCGCCTCGGAGTGCGGGATCGCGCTCCTCTCGCTCTCGGAGTACGCCTTCGGGTGGAACCTCGGGATCGACGAGCTCATCTTCCGCGATCCCGTGGGAAGGCTCGGGATCTCGGGCCCCGGCCGCATGGCTCCCGCGACGGCGCTCGGGCACCTGCTCCTCGGATCGGCGCTCGTCCTCGCCGCGGCGCGGAGGGGAGAGAGGGCCGCGCGGTTCCTCGCGGCGTTCGCGGCGCTCGTCGCGCTCGTGCCGCTCGTGGGCTACCTCTACGGGCTCCACCAGACCGCGGGCCTCGCGTCCGCCACCGAGGGAGTCGCGGTCCACACGGCCGTCCTCTTCCTCGTGCTCTCGATCGGGCTCCTCCTGTCGGGAGAGGAGAACGGGCTCGTCGAGATCCTGACGAGCGAGCGCGCCGCGGGCGTCGTCGCGCGCCGGATCGCTCCGATCGCGATCCTCATGCCGCTCTTCCTCGGGTGGATCCGGCTCCTGGGAGAGCGAGCGCACCTCTACGACACGGCGTTCGGCGCCTCGCTCGTCGTCGCGTCCGACGTCCTCGTGCTCGGGCTCCTCATCTGGACGAACGTGAAGGCGCTCCACCGCGCGGACCTCGAGCGCGAGCAGGCGACCCTGCGTCTCGAGACGAGCGAGGAGCGTCTCCGCCGGAGCAACCGCGAGCTCGACGAGTTCGCGACGGTCGCCTCGCACGACCTCCAGGAGCCGCTCCAGAAGGTTCAGGCCTTCGCCGCGCGCCTCCGCTCCCGCTGCGCGAGCGAGCTCCCCGAGGAGGGCAAGGACTACCTCGAGCGCATGGAGAAAGCGGCGGCGCGCATGCAGACGCTCGTGCGCGACCTCCTCCTCCTCGCGCGCGCGACGACGGGCAAGGACGAGCTCGTGCCCACGGACCTCTCGTCGGTCGCGAGAGACGTCCTCTCCGACCTCGAGCTCCAGATCGAGGCCACGGGAGCGAGGGTCGAGGTCGGGCCGCTCCCCTCGGTCGAGGCCGACCCGCTCCAGATGCGCCAGCTCCTCCAGAACCTCCTCCAGAACGCGCTCAAGTTCCACAAGGCCGGGAAGCCGCCTTCCGTGCGCCTCCGCTCGGAGCCCGCCGCGCCGGGAAAGTGCGGGGTCGTCGTGGAAGACGACGGAATCGGCTTCGAGCCCGAGCTGGCCGAGAGGATCTTCGTCCCCTTCCAGCGCCTGAACGGGAGGAGCGAGTACCCCGGGACCGGGATCGGCCTCGCGATCTGCCGGAGGATCGTCGAGCGCACCGGAGGCGAGATCTCCGCTCGCGGGAAGCCGGGCGAGGGAGCCGCCTTCACCGTCACGCTGCCGCTCGCCGCGGTCACGCTCCCGCTCGCGCGCGAGCTCGCGCCGCCCGCTTCCTCGCCCAGGGCTCTCGTGGAGGAGAAGCCGAGAGCCACCGAGGGCGCGCGCGCCGACCGGGACGAGCGGAGCGAGTCAGGTCGCGACCCGCAGGGCCGCGACCTATCGCGGGGGGTGCGCGGCGCGGCGCGGCGCGACGCGACCCGGAATGCGGACGGGGGGCGCGCAAGCCCCCCATCCGGTGAAGAGGACATCGCATCGGTGGAGCCCACGTGAGCGGGCGAGAGACCGGCGGCCCGATCCGCGTCCTCCTCGTGGACGACGACGAGGACGACTACGTCCTGACGCGCGGTCTCTTCTCGGAGATCGAGGGAGCGTCCTACAAGCTCGACTGGGTCTCGACGCTCGACGCCGGAGCGAAGGCGATCGCGCGCGCCGAGCACGACGTCTACCTCGTGGACTACCGCCTCGGCCGCGCGAGCGGCCTCACGCTCATCCGCAGGGCGCAGGAAGCGCCGAGGCGAGCGCCGTTCATCGTGCTCTCCGTGCTCGGAGACCGCGCGGTGGACATCGAGGCCATGAAGGCCGGCGCGGCGGACTACCTCGTGAAGGGCCAGATCACGCCCTCTCTCCTCGAGCGTTCGATCCGCTACGCCCTCGAGCGCTCGGCGCGCGAGCGGATCGAGGAGAAGGTCGCCGTCCTCGAGGAGCAGACGAAGAACCGCGCGGCCTTCGCGAGGCTCGTCGGGAACAGCGCTCCCATGCAGGAGGTCTTCCGGCGCTTGCGGCTCGCGTCGTCGAGCGACGTCTCGGTCCTCCTGCTCGGCGACTCGGGGACGGGGAAGGAGCTCGCGGCCGCCGCGATCCACTCGCTCTCGCGCAGGCGCGACGGGCCGTTCCTGACGATGAACTGCGGCGCGATCCCGGACGCTCTCCTCGAGAGCGAGCTGTTCGGGCACGTGAGGGGAGCGTTCACGGGAGCCGTCCTCGACCGGATCGGCCTCTTCCAGGCCGCTCACGGAGGGACGCTCTTCCTGGACGAGATCGCCGACACGAGCCCGCTCTTCCAGCAGAAGCTCCTCCGCGCGCTCGAGGAGCGCGAGGTGCGGCCCGTCGGCAGCCATCGCACCGTGAAGGTGGACGTGCGCTTCCTCGCCGCCACGAACAAGCCGCTCGAGCGCCTCGTCCGCTCGGGCGAGTTCCGCGAGGACCTCTACTACCGGATCCGCGTCTTCGAGATCGGCATGCCGCCGCTCCGCGAGAGGAGAGAGGACATCCCGCTCCTCGTCGAGCGCTTCCTCGAGGACCTCGCGGCGCCTTCCGGCGGCAAGGTCGCGACCGTCTCCCAGGACGCTCTCAGGAAGCTCATGGACTATCCCTGGCCGGGGAACGTGAGGGAGCTCAAGAACGCGATCGAGCACGCCTCCGTCACGCTCAAGGGAGGAGCCGTGCGCCTGGGCGACCTCCCGGCGGAGATCCGGAGCGCCGAGGTCGCGGCGCCGTCCTCGAAGAAGGCGAGCCAGGACGAGGAGCGCCTCCGCGTCCTCTCGGCGCTCAAGACCGCCGGCGGGAGCCGGACCGACGCCGCGCGCCAGCTCGGCATCAGCCGCGTCGGGCTTTGGAAGAAGATGCGCCGGCTCGGGATCGAGCTCTCGAAGTAGCGACTCCCGGCCGCGCGCGTGCGAGCGCGCGGAGTGCGGGAGCCGCTCCCCGTTTCCGGACGCCTTTACGGCGCGAGACGACCGGACGACGCTCGAGCCTCGACTTGTGCTCCGGGCCCGCCTTTCGCTCCTCCTCTCCTCGACGCCTTTCGAACGAAGGGCCAAGGAGAGGAACATGAAGACGTCCACGAGAGTCGCATCGATCACGCTGGTCTCGCTCGCCGCGCTCGGCGTCGGGGCCGTCCAACTGAGCGCGAGGAAGGCCGACCCTCGGCCTCCCGCGGGAGAAGCGCCACGCCGACAGGCGCGACCGCGAGCGCCCGCGGCGGAGACAGCGGCCGCGACGAGCGCGACGCCGGCCGCGCCGCGAGCATCGGCTCACGTCGCGAAGGCCGCGCGCGCCGCTCCGGCGGCGACCTCCGACGCTCGTGCCGCGATCGTGAAGGAGCTCGAGGCGAGCCTCTGAGCGACGGTCCACGCCCGCTGGGACTCGAAGGGCAAACCGGGTCCGCGCAGCCTCCGCTTCCAGCACGCGCCGGCCTTCGACGGCACGCCTTTCGAGGCCGCGCGCTCCGTGCTCGAGAAGGTGACGGGAGCTCTCGGCGATCGATGCGCGATCGTCGCCGAAGGCGAGCCCGTTCCTCCCACCGGGCGAGCGCTCGTCGCGAGCAAGCCGATCGCGGCCGGTCCTTCTCTCATCATCGTCTTCCAGGCCTTCGCCGACGGGCTCCCGATCTCGGACGGGGCGGTCAAGGTCGAGCTTCGCCGCACGAAAGCCGGCCTCGTCCCCGTGAGCGTCGTGGGTCGTTTCCACCCGGCCGCTCGCGTGAGCGGGACCGTCTCGCCGCAAGTCGAGACCGCGCTCGAGCGGAGCTACCCGAGCGTCCGGGGGAGCGGCTTCGAGCTTCGCCCCGCGCGCCGTCTCGTGGCGCACGAGGTCGCGGGCGGCGAGCACCGCCGCGCCTTCGAGGTCACGGCCTCGACGAGCCTCACCTCGGCCGAGCGCTCCTTCGTCGACGCGGAGACGGGCGAGGTCCTGCTCTCGTACCCGCTCACGTGCGAGGGAACGGCGCACGCCCTAGCTTACGAGACGGACCCGGGCCACGGCGACCGCCAGGCCCTGCCGCTGGGCGGGCTCTACGTGAGCAAGGGGAGGAAGCGCGTCGTCACGCGAGACGACGGCGCCTTCTCGCTCAAGGGAACCGTGTCGCTCGCCGAGGGATTCTCCGGTCCTCGCGTCCGCGTCGTCCCGGACGGCGAGCGCGCTTTCTCCTACGAGGGCCCCGCCGACTTCACGCTGCTCGGGAGCGCCTCTTCCTCGAGGACGTGGCACGAGGACGAGGCGGCGGCCTTCTACCACGCGATGTCCTACAACTCTTACATGACGGAGACCTATCCCGACGTGACCGAGGCCGCGCGCGTCCGGTTCGCGATCGTCGTGGCCTCCTCCTTCGAGAACGCCTTCTTCAGCCCGACGACCGTCGAGACGGACGACGGCGAGTCGTTCCCCGGCTACGTCGACCTCGGGACGATCGCGCGCCATTCGCTCGCCCGCGACGGGAGCGTCGTGAAGCACGAGTACACGCACGCACTCCTCAACGGCGTCGCCTACCTCTACGGGAACGACGAGGCGTCCGGCGTGAACGAGGGCCTCGCGGATTACTTCCCGTGCGCGCAGGCCGAGAGCCCGAGGATCGGGACGTGGGCTCACGCGCCTTACGTGCGCGCGCTCGACGACAAGCCTCACAAGCTCGTCTGGCCGCGCGACGCCGAGAGGGCGGGATACGAGGTCCACCGGATCGGCAACATCTTCAACCAGGCGCTCTGGCAAGCCCGGACCGCCGCCGAACGCGCCGGGCGCGGCGAGAGGCTCCGCGTCGATCAGGCCGTCTTCGGGGGAGTCCTCAGGATGCCGTCTTCCCCGTCTCTCCTCGATGCACGCGAGGCGATCCTCGCCGCGGACGAGGCCGAGAACGACAGCGCTCACGTTCGCTTGCTCGAGGACGCCTTCCTGGATCACGGGATCGCCGCGGCGGATTGACAGCGGTAGCCGTTTGATGCGATGGGCTTGCTGAAGAGAACGTAACCACGAAGGCACGAAGACGTTTTTCTTCGTGCCTTCGCGTCTTCGTGGTTCATTCGTTCTCACATCAACCGACCAGCGCCGTGAGTCAGAAGTTCTTCGACCAGCTCAGGAGGACCGTGTTCCCGGCCTTGTTTCCACGGACGAGGCCGAGGTCGTACGTGTACTCGACGTAGATGCTCGAGCTCCAGACGAAGCCGCTCGTGATCCCGATCGAGACCGTCTCGCCCACGTCGTGAGTGAACGTGACGACTCCCGGGTTCCTGTCGAACGTCGGCACCTCGCCCCACACGAGCGTCGCGCGGACGTGGAGGTAGAGGAAGAAGAGGACCTCGAGGCGGTACTCCAGCGACCCGAGGACGTACTCGCGCGTCGCGAACTGGTCGAACATGGCGCCGGGGTAAGGGCTCCGTGCGAGGTCGCCCGCCTCCGTCGTCGGCGGGCCGCCTCCCAGGCGAAAGGTCGAGAAGCGGTCGAGCTTCCCGTAAGGAGCCGTGCCTCCGTGGATCTGCACGACGAAGCGATGCCTCTCCGAGAGGAGGGGGAGGCCGCCGGCGAGGACGGCGTAGCCATAGATCTTCACGAAGTCTCGCGTGTCGAGCCGGGCGAAGACGGACACTCCCGGCGTCCCCTGGTCCGTCCAGTGGTCGCGCCGCGTGAACGACGCATCGAACCCCGCCGCGAACCCGAAGTGGGGGAGCTCGAGGAGGTTCCTCCTCAGGCAATCGATGCGGGCGCGAAAATGCGGGCCGTAGGTGACGGTGTCCGGCGGAAGGAGGTTCCCCTGGAACGTGCCGCGCGTTCTCTTGACGTAGAAGTAGCCGATGTCCGTGAGGAGCTCGAGCCGGAGGTCGTTGTCCACCTCGAAGGGCCAGACGCGCGCGCGGTAGCCGAAGCCGGGCCCGCCGTTCACGGTCCCGTAGTAGACGTCCGAATTGTCGACGTCCTTCCCGTCGATGATCTCGGTCGTCGAGAAGGGGATCGTGTTGTTCTCGAAGTGGAAGAGGGCCTCGAAGCCGGTTGCCTGGACGCCCTCGCCGTAGTCGATGTCGTTCACGAGAGCGGCGATCGTCGCCCGCAGGCGCCTCGTCTCCCAGAGGCCGTTCACGTAGAGAGCGGCGAAGGGAACGATCCGCTGGGAGCCGATCGGCGGGTAGAAGTAGCTCGTGCCGAGAGTGATCGCCGTCGTGAAGCTGCGGTCGCGCTCCTCGACGACGATGTGCCGGCCGAAGACGTCCGCCTCGTACGGCTGCCCCGCGAGCGGGGTCCTGTAGTCGCTCGTGACCGGCGCGACGCCGCTCTCGTCGGGTCCCGGCTGGTCCTGGCCCCGGGCCGGGCTCACGAGGAGCGCGAGGGTCGAGACGAGCAACACTAAGGTCCTTCGCGGCACGCTCTCCCCGGTCACAGGTCAGGGGGCACAGCGTAGCGCGGCCGACCCGGCTCGTGCGAACCGAGAGTGACGAAGCGCGTGCTCGCCGCGCGAGCGCCGCTCGTCCTCCGCGCGGCGGCGGACGGAATTCCTTGGAGAAGCTCCCCTTGGTTCCGCGGCTTCAGGGTCCTCTCTCGGGAACGAGCAGGCCCCGCAGGAGCGACCGGTGACAGCGCGTCTCGTCGTGGCACCAGCAGAGGAGCGTGATCGTCTCCCCCTCGCTCGAGCGCCGGCGAATCTCCTCGAGCTTCTCCTCGCGCTCTCTCACTTCCGCGACGTAACGCTTTCTGTAAGCCGCCCAGGGAATCCGGCCCTTCAAGAAGCCGCGCATGAGCTCGACCGAAGGAGCGAGGTCTCTCTCCCAGGCATCGACGTGAGCCTTCTTGACGCCGCGCGGCCAGAGGCGCATGACGAGGAGCCGCGTGCCGTCCTCGGGCGCTCGCGGCTCCTTGACCATCTTCGTCAGGATCGGCACTAGACCTCGCGGCCTTCCGCGTACGCCGCGCGCGCCGGCGCGGCGCCGCGCTTCTTCGTTCGGCTCGCCTTCATGGAGCGCCTCGGTCTCTAGAGCGTGACCTTGGGGAGCTGGAGCAGGAACTCCGCGTTGTTCTGCGTCGTCTTGAGCTTCTCGAGGAGCGCCTCCATGGCCTTCTGCGGCGGATAGCGGATGAGGCCGCGCCGGAGCAAGGTGACGAGGCGCAGCTCCTCGTGATCGCGGAGCTTCTCCTCCTTGCGGGTCCCCGAAGCCTTCATGTCGATCGCGGGGAAGACGCGCCGCTCGGCGAGCTTGAGCGAGAGGATCAGCTCCATGTTCCCCGTGCCCTTGAACTCCTCGAAGATCACCTGGTCCATCTTCGAGCCCGTGTCCACGAGGCAGGTCGCGACGATCGTGAGAGACCCGCCGCGCTCGGCGCAGCGGGCGGCGCCGAAGATCTCGCGCGGCTTCTGCATGGCCGCGGAGTCGAGGCCTCCCGTGAGCGTCCTCCCGCTCCGGCCGCGCTCGGTGTTGAAGGCGCGCGCCATGCGCGTGAGCGAGTCGATGAACAGGACGACGTCCTTCCCGGTCTCGACGATCCGGCGGGCGCGCTCGAGCACGACCTCGCAGATCGCGACGTGATCGGCCGGGTCCTGGTCGAGCGAGGACGCCACGACCTCGGCCGCCTTGCAGGTCCGGCGGAAGTCGGTCACCTCCTCCGGCCTCTCGTCCACGAGGAGGACGATCGCTCGCGCCTCGGGGTGGTTCTCGGCGAGCGCGTTCGCGATCTTCTGGAGGAGCATCGTCTTCCCCGTCTTCGGAGGAGAGACGATGAGCGCCCTCTGCCCGAAGCCGATCGGAGCGAACAGGTCGACCGTGCGCAGGGCCACGTCGCCCGACCTCACCTCGAGCCGGATCCGGCGCTCGGGGTCGATCGACGTCATGTCCTTGTAGTGCTTGGTCCGGGAGTGCTCCTCGGGCGGGCGGCCGTTGATCGTGAAGACCGTCTCGAGCGGGCGCTTCTTCTTCCCGCGGCGGCCGCGGCCGAGAGCGCCGTCCACCTCGGAGCCCGCGCGGATCCGGTAGCGCTGGATCACGTTCTTCGGGACGTAGACGTCGCCCGCGCCCGACATGTAGTTGTTCTTCTGCTGGCGAAGGAAGCCGTAGCCGTCCTTCACCACGAAGAGGATTCCCTGGACGCGATCGCCGTCGCGCTCCTGCGTGGTCGTCCCCCGGAGCGGTGCCCGCTGGGGAGGCTGGTCGTTCATTCGATCTCCACCGGGGAGTTCCGGAGCTCAACCGTCGCGGTCACGTGAGAGAAGACCCGAGAGCACGGGAAGCCGGAGGCCGCGCCACGCGGCGGGCGCTCTCCAGGTTCTCTGTCTTCGTGCGAGCGGAGCGTGAGGCCCCAGGCGAGCGGTAGCGAGCCGCGGTGCAAATCACCTCGCCTCGGCTCCGCCCGAACCAAGCGCCACGGCTTGCGGCGTGGCAGAAGAAGAGTTCGTCATCGGTGGTACAGAGACTCCGCCGTGCGTCGGGTGTGATGATCCCGCCCTCGAGTCGGCCCTGATCCTATACACGACCCGTGCGTCTCTTCAAGCGCCCGTGCGCGTTCGGAGAGCCGTCGATCGCCCGGGGGCCGTTGTCGTCCCGGTCAGCTCACCGTATGCTCCCGTTCAGGAGGCGTCCGTGCAGGTCCGCATCGTCCGCTGCGCGTCTTGAACGATCGTCAAGAAGAGAGCGGCGGGTCTCGCCGCGAGGGTCCAGGAGAAGCTCAAGGTGAGCCCGGCCGTCGAGGACGGGGAGCCCGGCCAGCTCGACGTCTTCGTCGACAAGGAGCTCGTCGTCTCGCTCGGAGGCCTCCTCAAGGCCCTGTTCGGGCCGGGAAAGGACGCCGTCGTCGACCAGATCGCCAGGCGCCTCGCAAGCCCGTCTCCCTCCCCCGAAGGGGGAGCGCCGGGGAGGGGGGCGATGGCGCGTCCCCAATGAGACACCCTGATGAGTTTCTTACAGAACCTTGACTCAACCCAAGACGTTCTAGAAGAGGCTGTGGAGCGCATCTCGTCGCGAAGGGAGAGCACCTTGGTCCTTCGAGCGAGCCTCGTCCTGGCGTTCGTCCTCGCCGTCGCCTGCGGGGCCATGGGCTGCGGCGGCCACGGCGGCGGAGGAAGCGGCGGCACCGCCGCCGTCGCGGCGCCGGCTCCGGCCCCCGATCACATGAGCTACGCGCTCGGCCTGATCAACACCGCTCGCGCGCAGCACGGAGCGGGGCCGCTCGCCCTCGACTCCGGCCTGAACACGGTCGCCATGCGGCACGCCCAGGACCTCGCCGCCCTGAGCGCCTCGGTGGGATTCGCCGCGGCCGCCCACCATGACTTCAACGCGGGCGACACCGGCGGCGCGACAGCGGAATGCCAGGGAGTCGCGAGCGGCGGCGACCAGGACGCCGACTTCAAGGTCACCTTCGACCTCATGATGGCCGAGGGACCGCCTCCCGCGGGCCAGATCAACCACTACTCGATCCTCATGGATCCCAACGAGACGCTCATCGGGATCGGGCTCTTCTTCGACTCGTCCCAGACCCTCTGGGTCTCGGAGGAGTTCAAGTAAGCGAGCTCAGCGGCTTTCTCCCAGGAGAAAGTCGTCCGCTCTCCCGAGGACGAACCCGAAGCAGAACCCGGCCGTCTCGTGGTTGCCCGAGAGGATCCACGTCTCCGGCTTCCCGAGAGCGTCCCGGAGAGCGAGACCGCCCTCGATCGGCACGGTCGTGTCCTCGTCGCTCAGGAAGACGAGCACGCGGGCGGGATCGACGTGCCGCGCCAGCAGGAGCGGGTCCGTCTTGACCTCGCGCGCCAGTGCTTCCCTCAAGGCTCCTCGCGAGAAGCCGCGCGCGAACCACGACTCGCGGTAGTCGCGGACTCCGCCGTCGTCGCTCGCGAGGATCAGCGCGGGGAGGTCGCCTCCCGGGAACACGAGGGCCGCTCGAGCGACCCTCGGCTCCACCGCGAGGAGCACGGCACCGAAGATCCCTCCCGCGGAGATCCCGAAGTAAGTCACGCGGCTCGCGTCGACGTCCGCTCGTCGCGAGAGCGCGGCCAGGACCGTCCGCGCCGCGACGACGGAGGCGCGGAGCTTCCGCTCGACCCCCGCCGCATCGAGCGCCGGATCCAGGAAGACGTCGTCTTCCTGCACGATCACCGCGGCGTGGATCCCGCGCCTCGCGTAGCGGGCGGCGATGTAGCGCGCGGCGAACGTCCCGTCGGAGGGTGGCGTCATGAGGACGAGCGGCCTCGCTCCCGCGCCTTCGGCGAACGTCAGCTCGAGCGTCGCTCGCACGCCCTCGAGGCCAAGGACGAGCGGGCTCGCGTCGCTCGAGCGCGCGGCGTCCGCGATCGCGCTCCAGCCGATCGGGCGCGCCCTCCGGGACCCCGTAGTAAGACTCGATGAGAGGAGAGAGCGGCTCGCGCTCCCGGGGAGAGGCCCGGGCTCTCTCGTGAGCGACGACGAAGCTCCAGGGGACACACGAGGGGTCGCCCGGCTTCCACGGAGGGGGCTCGCTCTCGTCGTCGTCTTCGACGAGGAGAGAGAGCGAGTAGAGCGGGAAGCCGACCGCCGCCTCGAGCGCGTAGCCGAGGAAGACCGCCGGCGCCGTCACGAGGTCGGTCGCGAGCGTGAGATCGACCCACGGCGTCGCCCACGCGAGCGCTCCCAGGGGAGCGAGGCCGAGGACGACGGGCACGGAAGATATCCAGCCCGCGTACTTCGCTCCCGTGGCCGGCCCGCTCACGGGAGCGGGCGCTCGCTCGAGGGCCGCGATCCCGGCGTTCGAGCCGGCCACGACCGAGCAACCCGCGAGGCCCGCGCACGCGATCGCGAGCAGGCTCGCCCGGAGTCTTCTCACCCGCACGGTCGTCGCGCTCCCACGCAACGGAAGGGATATCCCTTTCCGGGCGCGGACGCGATGAACGTAGGGAGCGACTCTCGCTAAGCCCTACTTAACGGGAGCGGAGGGCGTCCTGAGCAGCTTCTCGATCGGCTTTCCTTCAGCGAGAGCGATCGGGCGGCCGATCGGCGAGATGTTCTGCTTGTCGGGATCGAGCGCGAGCGTCCGGTAGATCGTGGCGAACAGGTCGCCGGGAGAGACCGGGTCCTTGGGCGGCTTCTCGCCCTCGGGGTCGGTCTCGCCCACGACGACTCCGCCCCGGATCCCCCGCCCCGCGAGAGCGACGGAGAAGCCGCGAGGCCAGTGATCGCGCCCCTCGAGGCGGTTGATCGCGGGGCTGCGGCCGAACTCGCCCGCGCAGAGGACGAGCGTCGTCTCGAGGAGGCCCTTCTCGCGGAGGTCGCGCACGAGCGTGGCGAACGCCGGGTCGAGCGCCTTCGCGCCCTTCTCGTGGGCCTCGAAGTTCCCGGTGTGCGAGTCCCAGCCGTCGAGCGAGACCTCGACCGCGCGCACGCCTTGCTCGACGAGCCTCCTCGCGACGAGGCAGCCTCGGCCGAACGCCGTGTCGCCGTAACGGTCGATCAGCTCCTTCGGTTCCTCCTGGTAATCGAACGCCC
>JACQDU010000606.1 GCA_016200955.1 bacterium | reverse complement strand
GCGCTCGAGGCCGGGATCACCGGGATCATCGAGGCGCGCGACCGCGACGCCGATCACCTCCTCGTGTCTCTCCCGAACCTCGAGAAGCGCGGGCACGTCGCTCCCGCGAGGGCCGTGCTCTGGACGAAGGTCTTCTCCCGCGGCAAGGGAGAGCCCGCGCGCGAGACTCCTCTCGCGACGTTGCTCGGGAGCTGAGAGCGGGCGCGATCACTTCTCGAGGTCCGCGAGATCGCTCTCGCGGACGCCTTCGTTTAGAATCCCGCCCCGGAGGCCCGCGCCATGACCCAGGCCGCGCCCTGGAAGGTCCTCGTCACGGACGGCCTCGCTCCCGAGGCCGTGGCGATCTTCAAGGAAGACGCGCGCTTCGAGCTCGAGCTGCGGCAGAAGACGGACGCTGCACAGCTCCTCGACCTCGTCCCGCGCTTCGACGCAATCATCGTGCGCTCGGCAACGCGGATCACGGCCGACGTCATGGCTCGCGCGACGAAGCTCAAGGCGATCGCTCGAGCAGGAGTCGGAGTCGACAACATCGACGTCGAGGCCGCCACGAAAGCGGGCGTCGTCGTCATGAACACGCCCGAGGGCAACACGATCTCCGCGTGCGAGCACACGTTCGCCCTGCTGCTGGCGACCTCGCGGCACGTCGCGCGGGCCGATCGGAGCGTCCGCAAGGGCGAGTGGAAGCGCTCCGAGAACGTCGGGAGCGAGCTCCGGGGGAAGACGCTCGCCGTCGTCGGGCTCGGGAAGATCGGGCGCGAGGTCGCTCGCAGGGCGCGGGCGTTCGACATGACCGTCGTCGGCTTCGACCCCGTCGTGACCGACGAGATGGCGAGGGAGATGCGCGTCGAGCTCGTCTCCCTCGACGAGGTCTGGAAGCGCGCCGACTACATCACCGTCCACGTCCCTCTCAACGACAAGACGAAGCACCTCATCTCGACGCGCCAGCTCGCTTCCATGAAGCCGACGGCCCGGATCGTGAACTGCGCGCGCGGCGGGATCGTGGACGAGAAGGCGCTCGCGGAAGCGATCCGCGCGAAGAAGATCGCGGGAGCCGCGCTCGACGTCTTCGAGGACGAGCCGCCGAAGCAGAGCGCGCTGTTCGAACTGGACGAGGTCACGCTCACGCCGCACCTCGGCGCCTCGACCGTCGAGGCGCAGGAGAGCGTCGGGATCGAGAGCGCGCGGCTCGTGATCGACTTCCTGACGACGGGAGCGATCAAGAACGCCGTGAACGCGCCCGCGCTCGATGCGCCGGCGCTCGCTCGGATCGAGCCCTTCCGCAACCTGGCGTCGAAGATCGGGAGCCTCCAGGCGCAGCTCCTCGATGGGAAGCTCAAGCGCTTCTCGATGACTTACGCGGGGCCCGTCTTCGGCGACGAGCGCTCGCGCTCGCGGCAGATCCTCACGCTCGCGGCGCTCGAGGGCTTCTTCCGGCACTACCTCTCGAGCCCCGTGAACTACGTGAGCGTCCCTCACTTCGCGCGCGAGCACGGGATCGCCCTCGAGGAAGCGACCTCGTCCGAGACCGAGGGCTTCGTGAACCTGATCACGGCCGGGAGTGCTCGGCATGGTGGGCACCCTCCTCGGGCGGAACCGGATCAACATCGCGAGCGTCTCCATGGGCCGCGACAAGACGGGCGGCACGGCGATCGCCTGCTTCAACGTCGACGACGCCGTGCCCGAGCCGATCCTGCGCGAGCTCCAGGCCTCGCGCGGGATCCTCTGGGTGCGGCAGGTCGTGCTCTGAGAGTTGTCCGGGCGGACGCTTAGGATCTCACCCGAGATCGGAGGGGCGGCGATGACGATCAAGGCGGATCGCTGGATCCGGCGCATGGCGAAGGAGCATCGGATGATCGAGCCCTTCGAGGACCGCCAGGTGCGGCAGGGCGTCGTGAGCTACGGCGTCTCGAGCTACGGCTACGACCTCCGCGTCGCCGAGGACTACAAGATCTTCACGAACATCAACTCGACCGTGATCGACCCGAAGAGCTTCGACGCGCGCTCCTTCGTCGACTACAAGGGGCCTTGCTGCATCATCCCGCCCAACTCGTTCGCCCTCGCGCGGACGGTCGAGTACCTGAGGATCCCGCGGAACGTCCTCACAATTTGTCTTGGAAAAAGTACGTACGCACGGTGTTTCCGGGGAGACACGAGAGTCGCCCTGGTCGACGGCTCGGCTCCGACTCTCGAGGAGATGGCTCGACGGGCGGAACGGGGAGAGGACTTCTTCGGTTATAGCCTGGGCGAGTTCGGTCGTATCCAGATGACCCGGCTCGAGGCGCCCCGCTACATCGGCCGCGACAGCCTCCGCGAGATCACGCTCGACAACGGCGAGATCGTTCGCTGCACGCCGGATCACCTCTTCATACGCCGGGACGGGACCGCCGCGGAGGCCGGCGAGCTCCGAGCTGGCCACTCGCTCATGCCGCTCTACCGCCAGCTCGTCCGCGGATACGAGGTGGTCTACCAGCCGATCGACGGTCACCTGACTCCGACGCACAAGCTTGCCGACGAATGGAACATCCGGCGCGGGCTCTACGAAGATCGAGCGGGGGAGCACCGGCACCACAGGGATCACGATCGCCGCAACAACCGCCCCTGGAACATCACTCGAATGCCAGCGAGCGATCACATCCGGCATCACAACGCGAAGAATCATGGGCCGGACTTCGATCCCGAGGAACACGGGAAGGCGATCCAGGAGGCTCTCGCTCGTCTCGCGAAGGATCCCGCGTGGCGAGAGCACCAGAGTCGAGTGCAGGCGGCGCGAGCGCTTGCCTTCTGGAACGATCCGCGATACTCGGCGACGCGCGCGCGCGTCGTCGCCGGTCGCCAGGATCCCGCACCCGAGACCAGAGAGGCACATCGACGGGTGATGCTCGCTCGTTACTCCGACCCGTCCGAGAGGGAGCGCCAGGCCAAGCTCCAGGCGGCGGCCTGGGCGGCCGACGACGGCTCTCGCCGGGAGCGCCAACGGGAAGTCGCGCGCCGGATCCGGATCCGGGACGAGATCACCGCGGACGTCGTTCGGGCCGCGCTCGACGAGACCGGCTCCATTCGTGGCGCGGCGCGACTCCTCGGTTGTGACCGCAGCGTCTTCCGCCGCTTCCCGGAAACCGTGAAAGCCTTCGGCGGCACCCCGGGCCGCAATCACAAGATCACCGAGGTCCGCGAGCTCCCCGGCGACCACGACGTCTATTGCCTCACCGTCCCCGAGGCCGGCAACTTCGCTCTCGATGCCGGAGTCTTCGTGGGAAATTGCGGCATGATCGTGAATGTAACGCCCTTCGAGCGGGTGTGGGAAGGCCACGCGACGCTCGAGATCTCGAACACGACGCCTCTCCCCGCGAAGATCTACTCGAACGAGGGTATCTGCCAGGTCCTGTTCTTCGAGTCCGACGAGGCGTGCGAGATCAGCTACGCGGACAAGAAGGGCAAGTACCAGAACCAGCCTCCCGAGATCGTCCTGCCGAAGATGTGAGGTCCGCGCCGCACCGGCTCGAGGGCCGCTTGCTCGAAAGACTGGGAGCTCTCGTCGCGCGCCGGCGCAGCGCCCTCGTGGCTCTCGCGTTCCTTGCGACGCTCCCGCTCGCATGGAAGGCCGCGGGCGTCCCGCTCGACAACTCGGTCGCCGTCTGGCTCGTCGAGGACTCGGAGAAGCTCCAGGTCTACTCGCGCTTCAGGAGAGCGTTCGGCTCGGACGACCTCGTGATCGCTCTCGTCCGCGGCACGGAGAGAAGCGAGCGAGCCGAGCTCTCTCTCCTCGAATTCGTGCGGGACTTCTCGAAGGCGCTCGAGAACGAGGAGCGCTTCCCCGAGGTCGAGAGCGTGGCGTCGATCGTCCAGGCCGACCCCGACGACACGCGAGCGCTCCTCGATCGGGAGGTCGGAGGAGCGAGGCTGCTCCCCGACCTTCGCTGGAAGCTCGAGAGCCCGCTCGCGCGCTCGCTTCACCTCCTCGACCTCGCGCACGACCGGGCCGCCGTCGCGATCGTCCTCCGAGAAGGCCCGCCCGCCGCGAGGCGAGCGTTCCTCGAGAGGATCGAGCCCTTCCGGGACCGCGCGCGCCGCGAGAAGCGCGAGCTCCTCCTCGCGGGGCAAGCGATCGTGAACGTCGAGCTCGATTCGGGCGCGCGCGAGGTCGACACGGTCTTCTTGCCTCTCCTCATCGCGGTGTGCGTCGTCGCCATGCTCGTCGTCACCCGGAGCGCGAGGATCACGGCGCTCGTGCTCGTGCCCGTGGCGCTCTCGGTCCTCTGGGTGCTCGGGCTGGTCGGGGCCACGGGGCGCTCCATGAACCTGATCCTCGTGATCGTGAAGCCGCTCACGTTCGTGCTCGTGCTCGCCACGGCGACCCACGTCGCGCAGAGCTACGTGCAGGGGCTGCGCGAGGGCATGGACCGGAGCGGCGCCGCCGTGCGAGCCTTCGCGGAGAAGACGGTCCCGTGTCTGTTCACGTCGATCGTGACGGCGCACGGCTTCGGCTCGCTCGCGACCGCGGGCGTGAGGCCGATCCGCGAGCTCGGCTTCTTCGCGGCAGCGGGGATCCTGCTCTCGTTCCTCCTCGTGGCCGGCCCGCTCGTCGGTCTGCTCGCCGGTCACGGGCCGAGCGAGCCGCCTCCGGGCTCTCACCGCTTCGGCGCAGGCGCGGAGCGAGCCGTGCGCGCGTTCGTGCGCACGCGCTCGCGCGCGGCGGCGGTCGTGCTCTCGTGCATCGCGCTCTGCATCCTCGGAGGCGAGGCGCGCCGTCACCTCCGCGTGGACACGAACGCCGTGAATTACTTCAAGGAAGAGAGACCCGTGAGGCGCGAGTACGAGGAGATCGAGCGAGAGGGGCTCGGCCTCTACGGAATCGAGGTCGTCGCGCGCGCGCGCGACGGTTCCTCGATCGGGGCGTCGGCGTCCGCGCTCGCCGCGCTCCGCTCCTTCGAGGAAGCGGCGCGCGCTCGCTCTCTCGTCACGGCGACGATCTCCTTCGCGAGCGTCCTCGCCGACCAGTCGTTTCGAGGCACGCGAAAGGACACCTTGCCCGACGCCTCGTTCGTGAGAGACGCGCTGGAGCGAGAGGACATCCTCGAGTCATCGCGGAAGCTCCTGGGAGAAGGCGAGGGCAAGGAAGCGCGGGCCCTCCGCGTGACCGTGCTCGCGCGCACGGGGGACTCGAGCGACCTCCTCGCGCTCGGAAGAGAGCTCGAGCGAGACTTCGAGCGCACGGCCGGCCGGAGCGGCCTCGTCTGCGAGGTCACGGGGACCTACCCGTTGATCCTCGCAACGCAGGAAGCGCTCGTCGCGACGCTCGCGAGGAGCCTCGACTCCGCGGCGGTCGCGATCGCGATCACGCTCCTCGTGCTCGTGCGCTCGCCCCGACGCGCGGCGCTCGCGGTGCTGCCGAGCGCCCTCCCGATCCTCCTCGACTTCGAGGTCATGAGAGCCGCCGGCATCGCGCTCGACGTGGGGACGGTCATGACGAGCGCGATCCTCCTCGGGATCGCGGTCGACAACACGGTGCACTTCCTCTTTCATTACGCGCGAGCACGCGGGCGCGGAGAGCCGCGCGAGGAAGCCGTCGCGATCGGAGCGCGGGAAGCGGGCCGCAGCATCGTCGCCACGGCCGCGATCACGATCGCGGGCTTCCTCACGCTGTGCCTCTCGTCTTTCGGGTTGACCGCCACCACCACGCACGCCGGGAGGAACTCCTGCCTAGTCGTGGCAATCGTGATGAAGCCGCCGTCGACAAGCTTGAACTTTATGAAGCTGAGGACCGTCTCCCTGTCGCCGTGCTCCACCT
>JACQDU010000605.1 GCA_016200955.1 bacterium | reverse complement strand
CGCCGAGCTGCCAGCCGTCGCCCGTCTGCTTGCGCTTGAGGCGAACCTGCGTCTCGAGCTGCTCGAGCCGGTTTCCCTTGCGGCGCTCGACGACGATGGGGACCGGCGAGCTCAGCTCCTCGCCGGCCTTCGCGTGGGAGTCGCCGGCGGCGCGCACGATCTCGGGAAGCGTCGAGGCCAGCGCGGGTCGTCCGTCGAGCGAGACGATCGAGTCGTTGGTCTCGATCACGCCCTTGGCCGGTGCGCCGGGGACGACTCCCGACACGCGGGGTCTCTCCCCGAGCTCGAGGTCGACGCCGATCTCGTAGACCGGCCTTGCTTCCGGGACGACCTCCACGTCGAACGTCCTGGGCGACTCCGGGAGAGGGCGTCCGTCCTCGTCGTACCGGCGCCGCTGGAGGTGCAGGCGAACCGGCTTCCCCGCGCTCTCCTGGACGGCCCGGAGCGTCAGGTTGGGGCCCTTGTGCGGCTCGGCGCCCGCCGACCCGACGGGGGCGATGTCGATGAGCTGGTCGCCCTTCTCGATCTTCCCCTTGAGCGGCGAGCCCTCGTCGAGCTCCGCGATCATGAGGACGGGCTGGATGCCGAGCTGGGGATATGCCTCGTCCTCGTGTCGCTGGGGCGATGCCTCGAGGACGACGCGCTCCGTCGCTCCCGAGGGCGTCGGACGATCGACCTCGACGCGGATCTTCTCTCCCGCGAGGGCGACCGCCGTCTGGATGTCCTCCCACGCGAGGATCTCGGTGTCGTTGATCGAGACGATCTGGTCGGACTCCTGGAGTCCCTGGGCCGCGGGCTTCGATGGAGAGCTCACGACGCGCGCCTGGCTTGCGGCGCTGCCCGGGACGACGGCTCCGACCTCGGGGGCCACGAACTCGACGCCGACGGCGAACGCGATGATGAAAGCGACCATGGCGAAGACCGTGTTCATCGCGACGCCCGCGACGAGGATGATGAAGCGCTTGTAGGGCGGCTTGTTCCGGAAGTCCTCGGGAGCCGACGTGCGCTCCTGCGTGGGGTCGGAGTCGTCCTGCCCGAGCATCTTCACGTAACCGCCGAGCGGGAGAGCGGAGATCCGGTAGTCCGTGTCGCCGCGGACGACGCCGAACAGCCTCGGCCCCATTCCCAGCGAGAAGACCTCGACCTTCACGCCCGCCCACTTCGCCGCGAGGAAGTGCCCGAGCTCGTGGACGAAGATGAGCACCCCGAGCCCGAGCACGATCGCGAGCGTGCCTCCGAGCGCCTCGAAGCCGAGGAACGAGAGAGGGAGCAACGAGAGAACGGGGCTCACGATGGCTGCTTCGAGCAAGATCGAGCTTCCTCGCGCGCCCAGCGGTCGGCCTCGAGCACCTCGTCCAGCGTGGGTCGCTCGGAGATCCGTGGGCCGCGGCCATCGTAGTAGCGAGAGAGCACGCGCGCGTTCGTCCTGGTGATCTCGCGGAAGCCGATCGCCCGCTCGAGGAAGGCGGCGCGCGCGACCTCGTTGGCCGCGTTCAGGACGGCGCCGCCCGCGCCGCCTCTCGCGAGCACCGTGTAGGCGAGGTCGATCGCCGGGAAGCGCTCGCGGTCGACCGCCTCGAACGTGAGCGAGCCGATCTTCGCGAGGTCGAACGGCGCGACCTCGAGGTCGCGCCTCTCGGGGAACGTGAGCGCGTACTGGATCGGGACGCGCATGTCGGGCACGCCGAGCTGCGCGACGACGGACCCGTCCACGAACTCGACCATGGAGTGCACGATCGACTGCGGGTGGCAGATCACGTCGATCCTCTCGGGTGGCGCCGAGAAGAGCCAGTGAGCCTCGATCACCTCGAGCGCCTTGTTCATGAGAGTCGCCGAGTCGATCGTGATGTTCGGCCCCATCTTCCAGGTCGGGTGAGCGAGCGCGTCCTCGACCGAGGCCCGCTCCATGCGCTCGTTGGGCCATTGCCGGAAGGGTCCGCCCGACGCGGTGAGGATGATCCGCTTCAGGTCCTCTCTCGGAAAGCCGAGGCCGCGCGACGGGCTGCCGGAGCGCAGGCACTGGAAGATCGCCGAGTGTTCGCTGTCCACGGGGAGGAGCTCGGAGCCGTTCTCCCGCGCGAGCTTCCACACGATCGGCCCGGCGACGACGAGGCTCTCCTTGTTCGAGAGGCACAGGCGCTTGCCGCAGCGAGCGGCCTCGACGACGGCGGGCAGCCCCGCGGCCCCCGTGACCGCGGCGAGGACGGCGTCGCAGTCGGGCGCCGCGACCATCTGCCGTTGGCCTTCCTCGCCCTTCAGGATCTCGATCCGAGGAAGGTCTCGCAGCGCCTCGCGCAGCCGGACGTAAGGCTCGCCGTCCGCGATCGAGACGCGCGAGGGCCTGTGAGCGCGCGCTTGCTCGGCGAGGATCTCCCACTTCGTCCCCGCCGCGAGCCCCGTGACCCGCACGGTCTCGGGCCCGAGGCTGCGGACGACGTCGAGCGTGCTCTTCCCGATCGAGCCCGTCGAGCCGAGGAGCACGAGGCCCATGGGCTTCTTCGCAAGAACGCGCGGCTCCGCGTTTTCCAAGACGGCAACCTCCGAGTTGGCGACGGAGCCGCCGAAGGACCGCATTCTAACCATCGGGGGCCGATGTCGTAACGTTTTCCGCGTCGCGCGCGCCCGCCCTCAGCCGAACGCGATTCCCTGGGCGAGCGGCATGTCGTCGGACCAGTTGATCGTGTTCGTCTGCCGCCGCATGTACTGCTTCCACGAGTCCGACCCCGACTCGCGCCCGCCGCCCGTCTCCTTCTCGCCGCCGAAGGCGCCGCCGATCTCGGCGCCGGAGGTCCCGACGTTCACGTTCGCGAGGCCGCAGTCCGACCCGCGCGCCGAGAGGAAGACCTCGGCGCTCTTCTGGCTCGTCGTGAAGATCGACGACGAGAGGCCCTGCGGCACGGAGTTGTTCAGGCGCAGCGCGTCTTCGAGGTCCCTGGCTTCGATGACGTAGAGGATGGGAGCGAAGGTCTCCTCGCGCACGATCGGGGCATCGCCCGGGACCTTGACGATCGCGGGCTCGACGAAGCATCCGCTCCTGTGAGCGGCGCCCGAGAGGACCTTCCCGCCGATCAGGACCTCGCCGCCCTGCTTCCTCGCGGTCTCGAGCGCTCGCTGCATGCCGTCCACGGCCGCCTTGTTCACGAGGGGCCCGACGAGCGTCCCGGGCGCGAGCGGGTCGCCGATCTTGATCGACCTGTAAGCCGAGACGAGCTTCTCCGTGAGCTTCGGCGAGACGGGGCGCTCGACGATGAGGCGCCGGAGAGTCGTGCAACGCTGCCCCGTCGTCCCGACCGCTCCGAAGAGCGCCGCCCTGAGCGCGAGGTCGAGGTTCGCGTCCGCCATGACGATCGTCGCGTTGTTCCCTCCGAGCTCGAGGAGCGTCCGGCCGAAGCGGGCGGAGACGTTCGCCGCGACCTTCTTCCCCACGGCCGTCGAGCCGGTGAAGGAGACGAGAGGGATCCGCCGGTCCTTCGTGATCTTCTCTCCCATGACCCCCGTGCCCACGACGAGGGTCGCGACGCCGGGGAAGCCCGCCTCGCGGAAGGCCGAGTCCGCGATCCGCGTGAGGACGACCGCCGTGAGCGGGGTGAGCTCGGACGGCTTCCAGACCACGGAGTCGCCGCAGACGGCCGCGAGCGCGAAGTTCCACGCCCAGACCGCGGCGGGGAAGTTGAACGCCGTGATCGCCGCGACCGCTCCGAGCGGGTGCCACTGCTCCTGGATCCTGTGGCCCGGCCGCTCGGACGGCATGGTCAGCCCGTAGAGCTGCCGCGAGAGGCCGACGGCGAAGTCGCAGATGTCGATGACTTCCTGGATCTCTCCCTTGCCCTCGGAGAGGATCTTCCCCATCTCGAGCGAGACGAGGGCTCCCAGGTCTTCCTTCTTCTCGCGCACGAGGTCGGCGAAGCGCCGCACGGCCTGCCCGCGCACGGGCGCCGGGACCTCGCGCCACGCGAGGAAGGTCTCGTGGGCCTCGGAGACGACCCTGTCGTAGTCCTGCTCGCTCGCCTGGAGGACGCGCCCGATCGCGTCGCCGGTCGTCGGGTCCAGGGAGACGAGCTCCCCTCCTTGCGGCTTCTCGATCCAGGTCTTCCCATGGACCCCCGAGCTCACCTCGGTGAGCCCGAGGCGCTTGAGAACCTCGTGAACCATGCTCGCCTCGCGCGAGCGAAGATAGCAAACGCACGTGCGGCCCTGACACGGACGCCGCCTCGGACGCGAGCGTTCGGGGGCGAAGCGCTGCGCAGACCCAGACGACAGGGCGTCATTCAGCATGGTTGCGACTCGCGACCATGAACGCCTGTCGCGGTGTCGGGGACGCGAACCCGCGAAGATCT
>JACQDU010000604.1 GCA_016200955.1 bacterium | reverse complement strand
AAGTCGGCGGGAGAGACGGAGAACGCGACGTGCGTGTACTCGGGGAGCTTCTCTCGCCTCGCGTTCTCGTCGAGCACGAGAGCGATCCAGAAGCTCCCCGCTCGGAAGTAGGAGCCCTTCGGCCACCGCGCGACGGGCTCGAGGCCGAGCACGTCCCTGTAGAACGCGAAGGACTCGGCGGCGTCCCTCACGGAGAGGGTGACGTGGTTGAGGCCGGTGATCATGGGCTCCCTCGACCTAACCGGTCACCAGTCTCGCGTACTTCTTCTTCCCGGCTCGAAGGACCTCGCCGCCCCGGAAGACGAGCTCGGCCTTCACGTCGTCGATGCGCCGCTCGTCGAGCGAGACGCCGCCGCCCTCGATGAGCCGGCGCGCTTCGCCGTTCGACGAGCAGAAGCCGGTGACCTTCGTCAGCAGCTCGACGATCGGGTACTTTCGGCCCGGCTCGACCTTCTTCTCCTCGATGTCCTCCGGAAGAGCGCCGCCGCCGCCGCCGATCTCGCGCTTCCATCGGTCCTCGGCGGCGTGCGCGGCGTCGGCTCCGTGGTAGAGCTCGATGATCCCGCGGCCCAGGCGCAGCTTGGCGTCCCGCGGGTTCACTCCCGGCGCGAGGAGGGCGTTGTACTCGTCCTCGGGGACGTCGGTGAAGAAGCGGAACCAGCGCTCCATGATCGCGTCGGGGACCTGCATGGTCTTCTTCATCTGCTCGTAGGGCGGTTCGGCGATTCCTATGTAGTTCCCGAGGCTCTTCGACATCTTCTTGACGCCGTCGGTCCCTTCGACGATCGGCGTCATGATGCAGATCTGGCGCGGCTGCGGCGGCCTCTCTCGCTCCTGGAGATCGCGCCCGACGAGGAGGTTGAACTCCTGGTCGGTCCCTCCGAGCTCGATGTCGGCCCGGACCATGACCGAGTCCCAGCCCTGCATGAGCGGGTAGATCATCTCGTGGAGGTAGAGCGGCTCCTGCGACTTCTGCCGGTTCGAGAAGTCGTTCCGCTCGAGGAGACGCCAGACCGAGTACTTGCTCGCGAGGGAGATCACGTCGAGGAAGGACATCCTGGAGAACCACTCGCCGTTCCTCGTGACCTCGAACAGCCCGGAGCCCGGATCGGTGATGAGGATCCGGCCGATCTGCTGGAGATAGGTCTGGAGGTTGCGCTCGACGTCCTCTTCCCGGAGGATCGGCCGCGTCGTGGACTTCCCGGAAGGATCTCCGACGAGCGCCGTGTAGTTGCCGATGATGAGCACCGCCTTGTGCCCGAGGTCCTGGAAGCGCCGGAGCATCCTGAGCACGACGGCGAAGCCGAGGTGAATGTCCGAGGCCGTCGGGTCGATCCCGAGCTTCACGCGGAGCTGCCGCTTCTCCGCGCGCGCTCGCGTGAGGCGCTCGCGCAGCTCGTCTTCCTGGATGATCTTCTCGGTGCCGCGCTTGATCCGCGCGATCTCCTCGTCGAGGCTCACGAGCGTTCTCCCATGGACGTTTCGCCTCTTGCCAGAGAAGGCGGTTTCGACGTCTCGCGCGGATGATTCTCGCTCCGCGCTGCGCGCTCCGCGAACTGCGCGAGGGTCGGCAAGGTCGTCTCTGCGGTCTTGCGACCTAGAACGGCATGTCTTCTTTCAGGGAGACGTTCGGCACCGGCTTCCGCTCGATCGGCGGCGCGGGAGGAGGCGGAGGAGGAAGCGGCGGCGCGGGAGGCGGCGGCGCCGGAGGAGCCGCGCTCGCCTCGCCTGAGGGAGCGGGAGCGGCTTCTCCCTGGGAGGGAGCCGCGGGCGCTTCCGTGATTCCGGCGGCGAAGGCCGCTCGTTCCTCTTGCGTAACCGGCGCGGCAGGTCCGGGAGGGAGGCCGTCGCGGCGAGGCCCTCGCCGGCGGCGCCGCTTCCTTCGCCCCGACGTCCCGGGAGCGCCCGGCACGCCGGGAGCGCCCGCGACGATCGGAGCGCCGGCGCCGATCTCTCCCTCGGCGAGCTCTCCTTCGGTCGTCTCCCACGTGGCGAGCTTGAGACGCCCCTCGACGAAGATCGGCGAGCCGCGCCGGACCTGCTGTGCGAGGAGCTCGCCCGAGCGCCCCCACGCCTGGACCTCGATCGCGTCCGTCTCGCGCACGCGAGCGTTCCGCTCCTTCGAGAAGTAGTCGCGCGACACGGCCACGGTCACGCGAGCGACCGACTGGCCCGAGTGCGTCTCGCGGACCTCGGGGTCTCGCGTGAGAGTTCCGAGGAGATAGACCTTGTTCAGGTTCACGGCTTCGCTCCGAGCCGCTCATTTAACGGAAAAGAGCGACCCTCGTCCATGGCAAGAGGAGGAGAAGCCCGCCCGGGATCAATCCGCGGCGAGGACGAAGACTTCGCCGTCCTTCGTGACGACGTAGAGGTCCTCGCCGTCCGCGACGGGAGGGACGATGACCGAGACCGCCCCGCCTTGCTTGTCCGTGATCTGGTGCGACCAGGCGAGCTCGCCCGTCTTCGGGTTGCGCGCCTCGATCCTGCCGGTCGAGGTCACGACCGCGAACGTGTCGTGCATGGGAGCGATCCCGACGACGCTCGCGTTCGCCTTGAGCTCCGGGCGCTGGGGGGAGAAGACCGCGTTTCCTCCCGCGGCTCCGGCGGCGACCGCGCGCACGTCGTTCGCCGTCGCGTAGTAGACGGTCTCGCGGAGAGGCACGAGGTCGACGATCGGCGAGCCCACGGGAGCCGTCGTGAACAGCGCCTTCGTCGGATCGGAGACGGCGAGCGCGTGGACGCGGCCGATCTTCGTTCCGAGGTAGACCGTGCTCCCCTGGAGGATCGGCCCGATGCAGATCTCCTCCTGGGCGTCGTAGACGGCCACGAGCGTGCCGTCCTTCTTGTCGAAGACTCGTAGCTTGTCGTCGCGGGAGGCGGCGTAGACGCGGTCTCCCTGGATCTGCGGGCGCGTCACGATCGCGGCATCGGTCTGCTTGCGCCAGATCACGGCGCCGCCGCGCGCCGCGTCGAGGAGGACGACTTCCCCGTCCTGCGTCCCGACCACGACCGTTCCGAGACCGGCGTCGATGCGCGCGCCCACCTTGATCGGAGAGCCGACGTTCATGCTCCAGACGACGCTCCCTTGCTGCGCCTCGTGCGCCCGCACCCAGCCGTCGGGAGCGACGGTCACGATCGCTCCCAGGCCGCGGAGGACGTCGGGGCCCGGGAGAGGGTCGCCGTACTCGCCGATCGGGATCGCGTCGTTCCACCGCGAGCGGCCCGTGCTCTTGTCGAGCGACCTCATCTTGGCGTCGTGCCCGATGAAGTAGAACTGCTGGGTGTCGATCACGAGAGGAGACGCGACGCGGAGCTTCTCGCGGACCGCGGGGTTGTTGAAGATGCGGAGAGGAGACGTCTCTCCCAGCTCGAACTGGTGGCGCACCTCTCGAGGGAGGGCTCGCCCGAACTTGACGTAGTCGTCGACCGTCTGCTCCCAGGTCTCCGTCTTGAAGCGGGGCTTTCGGATCTCGAGCTTGAGCTTCTTGTTCGCGCGGGCGTGGAACCAGAGGGGAGTGCCCGGCGCCTTCGGCGTCTCCCCGAGGAGGACCGCCTGGTCGCCTCCGTGCTCGGTCACGTCGAAGACCTTCGCGCCGCCCGGGGTCGAGATCACGTGGACGGAGATCTGGACGCGCTCCGCGTACTGCGGCCCGAGCTTCCTGCCGAGAGGATCGAGCTCCATCGCCTTCGCCGCGGCGCGGCCCCAGTCCGTCGCCGCTTCGAGTCGGTTGATCTCCTCGATCGCGTCCTCGAACTGCTTGGTCTCCTTCTCTCGCTGCACCCTGACGTTGGGGTCCACGATCGGGCCGTCGCCGCCCTGGGCCTTCTTCCGCGCATCCTCGGCCTCGATCGCGAGCTGCTCGCACCTGTCCGCGAGCGCCTTCGCGTCCGAGGCTGCCAGCGTGCCGCCGAAGCCCGACGAGAGGTCCCCGTTGAGCGCCGTGTAGTCGGCCACGACCTTCGCCCAGCCCACCCCGTCGGTGGAGGCGGGTCGAGGGGCCTTCTCGAGCTCCGCGAACCTCGCCTGGAGCTTCTTCAGGCGGGAGCGGGCGCTCATCTGGAAGATGCCCACGGCGAGGACGATCACGACGACGATGACGACGGCGACGATCGCGCCGACCTTGGAGCCCTTGGCCGGGGGAGCCTGCTTCTCGTCGACGGCGGCCGCTTCGGCGACGGCCGTGGGAGTCACGGCGATGTCGTCCTGCTCCTCTTGCGCCGGCTCCTGCATGGTGTCGACGCCGGCCTCGGAGGGCGCCTGGGCCTCCTGGGGCGCGGGCTTCTTCCCCGAGAACACCATGGAGGCGCCCGCGACCTGGTCGAGCGCGACGCGGTTGCGCCGGTGGAGCGGCGCTCCCGGCTCGGCCGTCTCGGCCGCGGGAGCCGCCGAGGGCTGTTGCCCCTTCGTGAAGACGAGCGAGGCGGCGGCGACCTGGTCGAGCGCGACGCGCCCTCCTCGGCGGTGGAGGGGCCCCGTGGGCGCCTCGGGCTCCACCGGAGGAGCGGCCGCGCCGCCGTCCGCGGGAGGAGCGCCGCCGTCGCCCTTGTCGGTCACGCGGAGCGTGCTCGATGCTTCCTCGGCGGCGCCGATCTCCGCCTGCGCCGCCGCCAGGTCCGCCGCCTCTTGCTGCTCGGGAGTGAGCACCGAGCGCTGGGTCGCCTCCGCCCCGGCGGGAGCCATGGCCGGATCCGACGGAAAGGCGGCCTTGGCCGGGAAGTCGGGGCTCGAGGCGGACGGCTCGTCGTCGCGCTCCTTCTCGAAGACGGAGGGCGACGAGAGCGCGCCGGGCTCTTCTCCCAGGATGATCCGGAGGTCGCGGGCGAGCTGCGCGGCGCTCTGGTAGCGCTCCTTCTTCTTCTTCTTGAGGCAGCGCCGGATCACCTCGCACACGTCCTCGGGGAGCTCCGGCGTGTAGATCTTGGGCGACTCGGGCGTGTAGAAGAAGTGCTTGAGGAAGATCTCCTGGAGGTTCTTCCCGTTGAACGGCTTCACTCCCGTGAGGAGGTAGTAGTAAGTGACGCCGAGCGAGTAGATGTCGCTGCGAGCGTCGGTCGTCTTCCCGCCCGCCTGCTCGGGCGACATGAAGAACGGCGTCCCGACGATCTGTCCCGTGATCGAGACCTTCGTCGCGGCCTGGACCTGCTTGGCGAGGCCGAAGTCCATCACCTTCACCATGCCGTTCTTGGTGAACATGATGT
>JACQDU010000101.1 GCA_016200955.1 bacterium | reverse complement strand
GCGCGCGGCGAGCGAGCTCGCATCGCGCCTCGCGCGCGCGGAGCCCAAGGACGACGACGCGTGGGCGTGCGTCCGGAGCTGCGCCGAGGCACTCCTCTCGAAGGGCGAGCGAGCGGCGGCGCGCGAGCTCCTGGGCTCGCTCGAGAAGCCGCTCGCGGACGCCTCGCCCGACGCCCAGGCTCGTCTCCAGGAGACGGCTCGCCGCGCCGCGAGCGAACCGCGGAAGCCGGAGAGCGAGCCGGACAAGCCTGCGAGCCCTCACCCGGGAGCGGGACCGTGAAGCTGAGACGCCGACCGATCGAGCCGACTCTCTGGGACCTCGTCGACGTCTTCTTCCAGGCGAGGAGGAACTTCAAGGAGGTCTACGAGCTCTACGAGAGCCGCGTGAAGCGCCACGCGGCCGAGAAGGGCGTCCACCGGAAGACCCTGCGCCTGACGGCGGAGGAGGTCTCGAAGCTCTTCGACTTCGCGAAGCTCGAGAGCCTGAGGAACGGCCCCATCGACGACCTCCGCCTCATCGCGCACGCGCGCTTCCGCAGGAAGGGCTCGACCGACAAGCTCGACCGCCTCGCGAGCGAGATCTACCACGAGCTCTCGATCCTGAAGGAGGAGCAATACAAGGTCTCGACCTTCGCTCCCGAGTACCACAAGCGGAACGAGCTCGACGACTACGAGAGCATCCTCGACGAGGTGCACGAGGAGTTCCCGAAGAGGGTGAACCACATCCTCGAGCTGTTCGACCGCGCGCGACACCGCCTCGAAGCGATCCTCCGCCGCTGGCGCGAGGACAAGGTCCTCGTTCGCTCGATCGCGCTCTTCGGCGAGAAGACGGTCGAGGGGATCTACGAGCACGGAGTCGACTCGCTCTACGCGGCCATGTACGAGGGAGGCCCGCTCGAGGGACACCTCCGGGCCGCGCAGTCCTTCGCCGAGTCGGGCTTCGCGGTCTTCGCTCGCGAGGAGGCGAAGAAAGCCGTCGCGGCGGCGGCGCTCCCGCTCCCCGAGGACGCGACGAGCGACGACCGCGACGCGCACGACCGCCTGGCCGAGAAGGCGCGCCACTTCCAGGCGAGGATCGACGGCCTCTCTCCCGCCGAGCTCGTGGAGATGCTCGCGGAGCACGGCGCCGCGAGCGACGAAGGGCCGATCCCCCCGGCGGCCGGGTCGGGAACGTACGAGCTCACGCCCGAGTCGGCGGACGAGCTCGTCGAGGAGACCGAGGCTCCTCCGCCGCAGGACCGCGACACGGAGAGCCCCCACGCGGGAGCGCGAGGGTGAGGCTCGACGTCGATGGCCTCCCTGGAAGCGAGGCCCTGGCCGGCACGCTCGGCCAACGACTCACTGGTCGCTGGTCATTGCATTGCTCGTCGGATAAGGAGCCCCTCACCGCCACAACCGATGACGCCGATGATGGTTACGAAGATGGGGCAAGACGCGCCCCGAACGAGGCGATCCCAGCATCCGAGAGCTCGAAGATTGACCGATCGACCCATCGAGCATTGATCATTGATCAATGTCGGCGATGATCAATCAGACGATCGACCAATCGAGCCGTAGCCCGAGCTCATGTCCCAAGTCCTTCCGTGGGTACAAGCGATGATGCCGATGGATCTTTCGGCGCTGCGGGCTCTCTTATCCGACACGCATGCTGGTCATTGCCTGGCGCCTCGGAGAAGCCATGACAAATGACCAGTGCCCGGTGACAGGCGAAAACTTGCCCGTTTCACGCGCATGGAGCGTTCGTTGAGCGAGGGCTTGCCCGATCTCATCGCCAGGCTCGAGGGCCCGGGAGCCGCGCTCCGGGCTTCCATCGATCGCGCGAGCACGATCCTCATCGCGTCCGAGCCACTGCCCGACGGCGATGCGTTCGGCGCCATGCTCTCCCTCCGTTGCTTCGTCGAGGCGGCGTTCGGCATCGCGTCTTCCAGGGAGGAAGCCCGCGCGGGGAAGGGGCCCAAGCACGTCGCTCTCCTCTGCGAGAGAGGAACGCCGCCTCGCTACGCTTTCCTGGACGGCGCCCGCGCCGCGCGACCACCGGCGGGCGAGGACTCCGAGGGATTCGACCTCGGGGTCCTCGTCGACGGCGGAGTCGAGCGGTGCGGCGCTCCGGTGCGCGCGGTCTTCGAGAGCTGCCGCGAGAAGGCGTGCATCGACCACCACCGCGCGGGGAGCCGAGCGCGGTACGACCTCGCGATCGTGGATCCGGAGCGCGCGGCGACGACGGAGCTCCTCGCGACTCTCCTCGAGACCGAGGCGTGGAAGGACGTGCGCCTCTCGCGCCCGCTCGCGGAGGCGCTCTACACGGGGATCCTCTCGGACACGGGAGCTTTCGTTTACTCGCTCACGTCTCCCTGGACTCACAGGATCGCCGCGCGTCTCCTCGAAGCCGGAGCGCGCGCGAGCCTGATCGGCGAGAAGGTCATGCTCGACATCGCGCCCGAGGACCTCCGCCTCCAGAGCAAGGTCGTGCTCGGGCTCTCGACTCTCTGCTCGGGGAAGCTCCTCCTGGGAGTCCTGACGCTCGACATGCTCGAGGGGCGAGCGCCCGAGGACGTGGGCTACGACCGGATCGTGAACCCGATCGCCTTCGTGAGCGCCTCGCGCGCGACCGTCCTCCTCCGCGAGATGGGCGGCGAGCACTGGAAGGTCTCCCTGCGCTCGCGCCCGGATCTCGACGTGGCCGAGGTCGCGCGCGAGCTCGATCCCCAGGGAGGCTGCCACGCACGCGCCGCGGGCTGCACGCTCCGGGGCCCGCTCGACCTCGTGCGCCGGCGCGTCGTCCTTGCGCTCTCGCGGAGGCTCGGCGCGTGAGCCTCCTCGATCGGCTGCGCGGCCCCGCGCGCCGGCCGAGAGTCCTCCTCGTGACGAAGATGGAGTGTCCTCTCTGCGAGGAAGCGAAGGCCGAGCTCGAGCACGCGAGCTCCGAGGTCGCCTTCGACCTCGAGCTGCGCTCGATCGAGGACGACCCCGAGCTCGCGCGCGCTCACGCGCTCGAGGTGCCGGTGATCTTCGTGGACGGGAAGAAGAAGCTCTTCGGGAGAGTCTCCCGCACGCTCCTCCTCCGCGAGCTTCGAGGCGCCGCCCGGAGCTGATCTCGCCCTTCTCCCGCGACGCGACTTGAATCGCGACGCGCTCGCGTCCATTGCCGTCCCGCGAGCTACTTCTTCTCGTGACCCCGCGTCGAGTGGTGCGCGCGGTTCATGAGGGCCGCGGCATACCCCGCGCCGAAGCCGTTGTCGATGTTCACGACGACGACGCCCGATGCGCAGGAGTTCAGCATGGCCAGGAGCGCCGCGAGCCCGCCGAACGACGCTCCGTAGCCCACGCTCGTCGGCACCGCGATCACGGGCCGGTCGACGAGCCCGCCGACCACGCTCGGGAGGGCGCCCTCCATGCCGGCGACGACGACGAGGACGTTCGCTCTCTGGACCTCCTCGGCGCGAGAGAGCAGACGGTGGATCCCGGCGACTCCCACGTCGTAGAGCGTCTCGACGGTGTTCCCGAGGGCCTCCGCCGTCACGCGAGCTTCCTCGGCGACGTCGCAGTCGCTCGTGCCCGCGGCCACGACGAGGATCTTGCCCGGAGGCGTCTCGCGCTTCTGCGAGCGAACGACCCGGACGCAGCGAGCGCGCTCCTCGTGGATCAGGTCGGGAGCGACGGCTCTCAACGCCGAGACGTGCTCGGCCGTCACGCGAGTCGCGAGGAGGTCCTGACCGCGCGCGAGGATCTCTCCCGCGATCCGCGCCACATCCTCGGGGCGCTTCCCGAGGCCGAAGACGACCTCGGGGAAGCCGCAGCGGACGGCCCTGTGGTGGTCGACGGTCGAGAACTTCCCCGCCTCCTCGAAGGGAGCGCGGCGCAGCCGCGCGAGCGCGTCCTGGGGAGAGATCCTCCCCTTCGCGAGGTCGTCGAGGAGGCGTTCGATCGCGCTCTCGCTCACGTTCCGACTCCCGACCGCGCGCTCACGTCCTGGGCAAGCCGGGGCTCGGCGCCTCTCTTCAAATGAGCGCCTCCGAGCGCCGCGACCATGGCGGCGTTGTCCGTGCAGTACTCGAAGGGTGGCACGACGACGGCGAGGCCCTTCGCGCGACCCCTCTCCTGGGCGAGCGCGCGGAGGCGCTTGTTCGCGGCGACGCCTCCCGCGAGCGCGAGCGTGGAGACGCCTTCGTCGATCGCGGCTTGCACGGCCCGATCGACGAGCACGTCGCAGACGGCTTCCTGGAAGGAAGCGGCGACGTCCTCGACCTCGATCCCCGGGAGGAGAGGCGCGTCCTTGGGCGCGTTTCTCCCCTTGGCGTGATAGAGGACGGCCGTCTTGATCCCGGAGAAGGAGAAGTCGTAGGGCCGCCCCGCGATGGACGTCCTCTTGAACTCGACCGCGCGAGCATTTCCCGAGAGCGCGGCTCTCTCGACCGAAGGCCCTCCCGGGTAAGGGAGGCCGAGGAGCGCGGCGACCTTGTCGAACGCCTCTCCCGCCGCGTCGTCGACGGTGCGGCCGAGGCGCTTGATCGCGCCCGGGCCGTCGTAGCGGTAGATCGCCGTGTGCCCGCCCGATGCGAGGAGGCACACGAAGGGCGGCTCCGCGACCACCGCTCGCTCGCCCGAGCGAGCGGGGAGCATGGCCGCGTAGACGTGCGCCTCGAGGTGATCGACCGAGATGAGAGGGAGGCGGCGCGCGACGGCGAACGCTTGAGCGAAGCCGAGCCCGACCATGAGGCAGTTCACGAGACCGGGCCGCGTCGTGACCGAGACGGCGTCGACCTCTCGCGGCTCGCAGTGCGCGGCCTCGAGCGCTTGCTGGGCGACGAGGCCGATGGCCTCGGCGTGGAGGCGCGCGGCGATGTCCGGGACGACTCCTCCGAAGGGCGCGTGCTTCGCGATCTGCGAGGCCACGACGTTCGACCGGACGAGCAAGCCGTCGTCGACGATCGCGACCGAGGTCTCATCGCAGGAAGTCTCGACTCCGAGGACGCGCATTCTCTCCGGAGAAGACTACCAAGGAAGGTCAGCCACAACGCACTTTCCGGGGCGAGACCGGGGCGAGACCCTGTTGGCTGGAGCCGACGGGGCTCGCGCGGGTGGACCTG
>JACQDU010000579.1 GCA_016200955.1 bacterium | reverse complement strand
TCCTCGTAGTTGAACACGGGATCGCTCGCGATCTCGGGGATGTCCTGCGGCTGGAGGAGGTCGTCCGGCGTCGCGGCCGGGCGCAGCTCCCGGGCGACTCGCAGCACCTTCTTCTCTTGCTGGGAGACGAGCTCCGAGAAGAGCTGCTCCGTCGAGTTCTCGAGCTCGAGGAAGATGCCCATGCGGTCTTCTCCCATCATGCAGGCGGATCCGGCACGTTGAAGCCGCAGCCCGGCATGGGGCCGTCGGGGTTCTGTCCGCGGTAGATCCGGCACACGTAAGGCCGCCGGTCGTAGATCGCGCACCCGGCCTTTCCGTCCTCGAGCGTCACGAGGTACTGGCAAGGCTTCGGGATCTTCACGCCCAAGAATAGCCTCCCGTCGGGCAAGCGAGCGGTGAAGGTCTCGATCCCGTGGTACTCGACCCACTTCTTCGTGTCGTTCTCCTTGAAGTAAGCGAGGTCTCCCTGCCAGAGGTAGACGGACCGGCACGAGTTCCCGCAGCGGATGCAGTGGTTCTTCTGCTCGTTCGTGAGGGCCACGTCCCCGGCAAACTCGTTCGAGCTCATGAGCGCCCCGTCCTTCGCTTCCCGATCACGCGGCCTCCCCGGAGAGGACGAGGCCGTCTCGCATCCTGACGATCCTGTCGGCCCGCGCGGCGACGACGGGGTCGTGCGTGACGATGAGCACCGCCACGCCGCGCTCCTTTCGCGCCGCGAGGAGGAGGTCGATCACCGCGCTCGCCCGCTCGCCGTCGAGGTTGCCCGTGGGCTCGTCCGCCAGGAGGAGGCCGGGCTCGTTCGCGAGGGCTCGCGCGAGAGCGACGCGCTGCTGCTCTCCCCCGGAGAGCGCCGCGGGCAAGTGGAGCGCGCGCGAGGTGAGACCCACGCGCTCGAGGAGCTTCGCCGCCCGCTCGAGCCTGGGCGCTCTCGCGACTCCGGCGTAGCGGAGAGGAAGCTCGACCTGCTCGAGCGCCGTGAGCGTCGGCACGAGGTGGAACTGCTGGAAGACGAACCCGACCTTCTCGCGGCGGAAGCGCGTGCGCGCGAAACCGGCGAGCGCTCCCACGTCCTCGCCGAGCACGGACGCGCGCCCGCGCGTCGGAGCGTCGATCGCTCCGAGCACGTGGAGGAGCGTCGTCTTCCCGCTTCCAGAGGCTCCCGTGACGGCGACGACCTCGCCGCGCGCGACGGAGAGATCGACGCCGCGGAGAGCGGCGACGCCGCCTCCCGGGCCGGGGTAGACCTTCTCGAGCTTCTCGCAGAGGACCGCCTCGTCGCTCACAGCTCTCGCAGACCTCCCGCGGGGTCGGCGCGCGAGGCGTGCACCGCGGGCACGAGCCCCGCGACGATCCCGAGGCCGACGCCGAACGCGACGACGCTCGCGAGGAGAGTCGGCGTGATCTTGAACATGGACGCGCCGACCTCGACCCTCGTCAGGATCCACGGCTCGAGGGCGAAGGTCGCGCCGATCCCCGCCGCCACGCCGATCACGGAGCCCGCGAGGCCGATCACGGCGGCTTCCAGGAGGAACTCGCCGGCGATCTGCGCCGGGCTCGCTCCCACGGCGACCTTGATCGCGACCTCGCGGCGCCTCTCGACGGCGGCCATGGCCATGGTGTTCACGATGAGGAGCCCGCCCACGATGCTCGAGATGACCGAGACGACGGCCGTGATCGCGAGGAAGATCCCGACGGCCTTCTCCATCTGCGCGGCGAGCGCCTCGGGCTCGATCACGGCCACGTGAGGGAGCGCCGCGCGCAGCCTCTCCGCGAGCGCGTGGACCGACTCGGTGTCGTCTCGCTCGGGCACGACCTCGTGGAGGTAGAAGCGCTCCTCCTGCTGCGCGATGAGCTTCTCCGCGAGCTCCTCGAGCCTCTCGAGCGGCGCGCTCCCGTCGGGCGCCGTTCCTTCCTGGAAGAACTTCTTCGCGAGTGCGATCCCCGGCCGCTCGAGGCCGGCGCGGAGAGCCTTGACCGAGACGATCCCCGCGGGGACCGCGGCCACGTCGGGCGCATCGAAGATCCCGATCACCGTGTAGGGACGGTGTCTCACTTGGATCGCGTCGCCGATCGCGTAG
>JACQDU010000588.1 GCA_016200955.1 bacterium | reverse complement strand
GTCGCGAGGATCCTCCTCCCGTCGGGCGGGCAAGCCATCGGGGTCGCGGCGCCCGCGGACACGTCGATCCTGCGGACGGTCTTCCCGCTCGCGACCTCCCAGACCCGGATCGTGCCGTCGGCGCTCGAGGAGAGCGCGAAGCTCGCGCCCTTCTCGTCGGGCAAGAACGCGACGCCCGTGATCGAGTCCGAGTGCCCCTCGAACGAGCGCCCCTCGTGGCCCGTCGCCACGTCCCAGAGACGGAGCTTGTGCCCGAGCGGGCCCGAGAGCGCGAGCCTCCCGTCGGGCGAGAGAGCGACGCACGTGATCCCCTTCCCCGTCTGCCTGTCGAGCTCGCGGACGAGCGGCTCCGTCCCCGCGAGCGCGCTCCCCGCGTCCCAGAGCTTGAGCGTCCGGTCGAGGCTCCCCGAGAGGACGCGCGTCCCGTCGCTCGAGAAAGCGAGCGCGCTCACGGTGTCCTCGTGCGCCGGGATCGTGCGGACCGCCTCGCGCGAGGAGGCGTGCGCCTCGAGGTCCCAGAAGCGGATCGTCCGGTCGGCGCCGCCCGAGACGGCGTGCTTCCCGTCGGGAGAGACGGCCACCGCGCCGACGGCGCCCGCGTGCCCGCGGAGCGTCGCGAGCGGCTCGGAGTCGAGGGCCGCGCCCGCGTCCCAGAGCTTGAGCGTGCCGTCCTTGCTCGCCGTGACGACGCGCCGGCCGTCTCTCGTGACGGCGACGTTCGAGACTCCGCCCGCGTGCGCTCCGTGCGGCACGATCTCCGTGCCCTTCTCGAGGTCCCACGAGCGCACGGCCTGATCGCGGCCTCCCGAGAGCGCTCGCCGTCCGTCGGGGAAGAAGGCGACGGCGACGCACCAGCTCTCGTGCCCGCCCACCATCCTCGGCTTGCTCCCCGTCTCGAGCTCGAAGATGCGCACCTTGTAGTCCGTGCTCCCCGTGAGGACGCGCTTCCCGTCGGGAGAGAACGCGACCGCGAAGACGGCGCCGTCGTGCCCGGCGAGCGTGAGAGACGGCGCGATCTCCGTCCCGGGAGCGAGCGCTCGGTCGGGAAGGTCCCAGGCCCTGACCGTGCGGTCCTGGCTGCCCGCGGCGAGCCGTCTCCCGTCGGGAGAGAAGGCCACCGAGTAGACCCAGCTCCCCGTGCCCGAGAGCCTGGCCGTCTCGCGCTGGGTCTCCGCGTCCCAGAGCCTCGCCGTGTCGTCCTCTCCCGACGTCGCGATGAGCTTTCCTCTCGGTGAGAACGCGACGGACCTGAGAGCGCCCGTGTGCCCGGAGAGCACGGAGATCTCGCGGCCGCTCGCGACCTCCCAGAGCCTCGCCGTCCCGTCGCGGCTTCCCGAGAGACCGACGGATCCGTCGGGAGAGAAGGCGACGCACGTGACGGCGTCCCTGTGTCCCGAGAGCTTTCTCACGAGCTTCCCGCTCGCGACGTCGAAGACCGAGACGGTCCTGTCCGCTCCTCCCGAGAGCACGAGCTTTCCGTCGGGCGAGAAGGCCCCCGCGAAGACCGGCCCCGAGTGCCCCGCGAGCGTCCTCGCCTCGCTCGCGCTCGCGACGTCCCAGAGCTCGAGCGTCCCGTCCGCGCTCGCGGACAGCGCGAGCTTCCCGTCGGGCGAGACGGCCACCGAGAGGACCTCTCCCCGCTGGAGCCAGCGGTGGTGCCCGAGGACTCCCGTGAGCCTCGTGCGCGATGTCTTCGCGTAATCGCGGCAAGCGGGAGGGAAGCTCGGCCTGGCCGCCTTCGGAGGAGACGGCTTCTCCGTCGAGGGCGCGGCGGAGGACGGCGTCTTCGTCTCCGGCGCCGGCGGCGCCGGTCCCTCCTCGCGCGATCGCGGCCACGCGAGCGCGAGGGCGACCGCGGAGAAGGTCAGGACCGCGGCGACGAAGGCGAGCGCGAGCCTGCCGCGACCGGACCCGGCTCTCTCTCCCGGAGACTCGAGCGCATCGCGGAGCGCGCCCGCGTCGGCGGAGCGATCGCGCGGTTTCTGGGCGAGCGCGCGATCGATCACCCGGGCGAGCCACGGAGGCGTCTCTGGCCTCTCGTCGAGGATCCGCTCCCGGTCGCCGGTCACGACCTTCGCGAGGACCTCGTGCTGGGCTTCTCCGTGGAAGGCCGGCCTTCCCGCGAGGCACTCGTGGAGGATCGCTCCGAGCGCGAAGACGTCGGCCTCGGGACCGACGGCCTTCGCGTCCTCCATCTGCTCGGGCGCCATGTAGCCCGCGGTGCCGAGGAAGGCGCCGTCCTGGGAGAGAGAGACGCTCAGGCCCGCCGCGAGGTCTCGGCGGAAGTGCTTCGCGAGCCCGAGGTCGGAGACGAGCGGCACGCCCGCTTCCGTGAAGAGGACGTTCTCGGGCTTGAGGTCGCGGTGAACCACCCCGAGCGCGTGAGCCCTCGCGAGAGCGCTCGCGAGCGACCGCGCGAGCGCGACGACGTCCTTCACGGGGAGCGGACCCTCCTCGAGGCGCGAGCGGAGCGTCCCTCCTCCGACGAAGGGCATGACGAGCCACGGCCCCGACGGCCCCTCTCCCGCGTCGAGCAAGGGCACGAAACCCGCGCTCTCGGCGAGGGTCGCCAGGAGCCGGCGCTCGCGGTCGAAGCGAGAGAGCGCCTCCCGCGAGTCGGCGTGCTTGAGGAGCTTGATCGCGACCGTCCGTCCCTCGGGAGAGCGCGCTCGCAGGACGACTCCCATGCCTCCTCGCCCGATCTCGGAGAGGACCTCGTAGGGGCCGACCATCCTCGCGGGCATGGCCGCAAGAATAACCAGAGTCCCGCCCCCAGGACGCCCGCATTGGCGTGTCCTCGCCCGTGTGTCCATGCTCGGGAAGGAACGAGGAGGAAGCATGTCCGAACGAAGCCGCACGCTGGCGCTCGCTCTCGTCATGGGGCTCGCGGGAGGGTCGGTGAGGAGCCTGTTCGAGCCGCGCCGCGCGGACGCCAAGGATCCGAAGACGGTCTCGGCGGAGGAATTCCGCCTCGTCGACGCGAGCGGGAAGACGACCGCGCAGCTCGCCCGCTCGGGGGAGGGCTCGCCCGTCCTCTTCTTCTTCGACAAGGACGGCCACGCGAGGCTCCAGGTCGGCCTCTACGCCGACGGAGGCGGCCTCGTCGGGCTGTTCGATGCCAAGGGCCAGGCGACGGAGCTCCTGAGGACCGCGGGGAGCCAGGGCTCTCCCGTCATCGTGCTCAAGGCCGGCGGGAAGGACCGCATGATCCTGGGCCTCGACATGGAGAAGGCCGGGCAAGAGCCGTTCATCGAGTACTTCGAGGAGAAGGGCGAGAAGAAGGAGCTCATCCCGAGGAAGTGAGCACGCGTTAACCGACGTTAACTCGAGCGGGCGCCCTCCGATGCAAGTTTCGCTCGCGGCATCCGTCCGATGATGGGGAGAGGAGCGCCCATCCTCTCTCCCCTCGAAGGTCCGTGAGAGCGAAGCGCCACCTGCTCGTCGTCTTGCCCCTCCTCCTCGCCCTCGTCGCGATCGCGCGTGCGGGGGACGGGCGGCGCTCGCTCAAGTTCTTTCCGCGCGACATCGACGAGCGCGACCTGCGCTGCAAGATGAACGTCATGCGGCGCTCGCTCGGGGTCAAAAGCTGTGCTCATTGCCACCAGACCGAGCCGCGCGACATGAGCGTCGACACGGACAACAAGATCACCGCGCGCCACATGCTCGCCATGACGGCCGAGATCAACTCGGCGCTCTCCGCGCGCGACACCTCGCAGACGACGCGGCGCTCGCCCAGGGTCGATTGCTTCACCTGCCACCGGGGCGAGGAGATGCCCGAGAGCAGGCCGGAGAAGCCCGAGCGCGAGCGAAAGTTCCGGGAGGCGGTCCGCGCCGAGAAGTACAGGAGCGGCGTCGCCGCGGGCGAGCGCCTCGTCGAGAAGCTGAACCGCGAGTACTTCTCCTCCCCCGACTCCACCAAGGTCTCTTGCTGGACCTGCCACCGGGGCGAGCTCGAGCTCTCGGCGGTCTCCGTGGGAGACGCTTACGCCGACTTCAAGTGAGCCGCGGCCGCGACGGTTAACGTCAAGTTAACTGGAGTTAACCGTGTTAACCTGAGTGCCCGGCCCGGACGCGGAGGCGCGACCGTAAGCGCCTGTTCCGTGGTCGTCGCTCGCGCGGTCTCGTCTTTGCTCGGTCGGACCACCTCGGAGCCCGAGCGGCCGTGGGCTCCTCACACTACGCCTGCGATCGGGGACCAGGGGGAAGAATGAAACGCGCGGCCGCTCTCATCGGTGCGCTCCTCGTGAGCGCCAACCCGGTCCTGGCCCAGGAGCCGAAACCCGACTCGCCTGCGCCCGATGCGCCCAAACCGGAAGCTCCGAGGAGCGACGCCGAGCGCCTCCGCGACCTCGAGCGCCAGGTCGAGGAGCAGCAGCGGAAGATCGACGCTCTCAGGAAGGACGAGAAGCCCGCTCCGCCTCCCGGCGCGAAGGAGGCGAAGCCCGGCGAGGATGAGGACAAGCTCTCGCTCGGCTACGACGAGGGCTTCGTGCTCAAGGGACGCCTGAACGGCGCCGCCTACGAGATCCGACCCGTCGCGAGGGTCCAGCTCGACTACCGCGCGTTTCCTCACGCGGCGCTGAACGACGCCTTCCCTCACACGGTCCCGCAGGACGAGTTCCTAATGCGGCGAGCGGCGGTGGGCTTCATCGGGAAGTTCGACGTCTTCGCCTTCGACCTCGAGGCGGACACGGTCCGGCCGACGACGATCCTCCCGGTCGTCAACTTCTGGCTCGAGTGGCGCGCTTACAAGGAGGTCCGGCTCCGCTTCGGCCACTACAAGGTCCCGTGGGACCTCGAGGACTCGCAGACGAGCGACAACTACCTCGACATGGTCGAGCGGCCCATGGTCGTGGGCTCGAACGCGTGCGTCGCTCCCGACTTTCGCCCGGGAGTCGAGGTCTGGGGCTCGATCTCGACCGGACTCTTCCAGTACTGGCTCTCTTGCACGAACCAGTCCGACTCGAACGCGGTGCCCTCGGGAGATCCTCTGACCTCCGTGCGCTTCGAGACCAACGTGAGCGGCTTCGGCCTCGGAATAGGCGGGATCTGGGACAACAAGTCGGGCATCCAGAACAGCTTTCCCGGCATGACCCCGGGCCAGTACCAGTTCTTCGCGCCGGTCTCCGTGCGCGGCTGGACGCAACGCTACGTCGCGGACGCGTGCTTCTATCAAGGGCCGTTCTTCGCGCGCGCCGAGATCGTCTACGCCTCGCAAGAGCGCTGGCGCGTCCTCGCGGATCACTCGAACGGGACCGGCCTCGTCACGCAGGGAGCCGTCTTCACGGCGGGCTTCCTGTTCTGGGGTCCGAAGCGCGGCCCCTCGCGCTCGCCGCTCGCGGCTCCCTTCAAGGACTGGGAGCTCTTCAATCTCGACATCGAGAAGAAGAAGAACGCGAGGAACGTGGGCGCGGAGATCGTCTTCCGCGCCGAGTGGGTCCGGATCGACGACACGCACGGAGGCCGGCAAGGACAGGGAGCCGTGGCCGCGCGCCCCTCGACCGCCGCGAACGCGGACAAGGTCAAGGGGAACGACTGCAAGGCGGTCGAGGTCGGGCTCAACCTGTTCCCGATCGAGAACGTCCGCTTCATGTTCAATTACGTCCACTTGCGGATCGGCGACCAGTCCCGCGCGGAGCGGCCGCACCAGCGCTTCGCGGACGAGCTCCTCTTCCGGGCCCAGCTCGAGTTCTGAGCGGGAGCGGCGTGACGCCGTGAATACCGCCCGGAAAACTCTCCGACTTTTTCTCGAACGGCAAGAAAGAAGGAAGGAAGCGAATGGTGACGACTCGTGGAAGGCTCTGGCGACCCGCCCTCGCTCTCGGCATCGCGAGCTTCTTCGTCGCGTGGCCGCAAGCCCGCGTGAGGAGCGAGGACCCGAAGACTCCCGAGCTCATCCATCAGGCTCCGAACCCGAACCCGACGGCGGCCTACCGCTGGACCGAGATCTCGCTCGAGGCCACGGCCCGCGACGTCGACCGCGTGGGCGCCCGGCCCACGATCATCTCGCGCACCGTCCAGATCGCCTTGAACGCGATGTACGACGCGTGGGCCGCTTACGACGAGAAGGCCGTCGGCACGCGCTTGGGCGGCGACCTCCGGCGGCCGGCCGCCGAGCGAACGCAGGCCAACAAGGAGAAGGCGATCGCTTACGCGACCTACCGCGCGCTCCTCGACGTGTACCCGCCCGACAAGGAGTGGATCCGGGAGCAGATGAAGAAGATGGGCTACGACCCCGACGGCGCCTCGACCGACCGAGCGACTCCGCAAGGGATCGGGAACGCCGCGGCCGCGGCCGTGATCGAGTATCGCCATCACGACGGCGCGAACCAGCTCGCCGACGAGCTCGGCACGGTGCCCGGCGGTCAGCCTTACAGCGACTACACGTACTACAAGCCGATCAACCCTCCCGACAGGATCATCGACCCGGATCGCTGGCAGCCGATCCCGTTCGATCACCCGAAGGAGCCGGGGAAGAAGGTCACGCCCGGCTTCCTCACGCCGCAGTGGTATCGCGTGAAGCCCGTCGTCCTCGAGCGCACCGACCAGTTCCGGCCGGCCCCGCCTCCTCTCGTCGGCTCCGACGAGCTCAAGAAGGAAGTCGACGAGAACATCCGCATGAACGCTCACCTGACCCTCGAGGAGAAGGCGACGGTCGAGTTCATGCGCGACGGCCCTCGCTCGACGGGGCAGACGGGGCACTGGCTGCGCTTCGCCATGGACGTCTCGAGGCGAGACCACCACGACCTCGACAAGGACGTGAAGCTGTTCTTCGTGATCGCGAACGTCGCCATGGACGCTTTCATCTCCTGCTGGGAGACGAAGCGCTTCTACGACAGCTCGCGTCCCTGGACGCTCGTCCACCACTACTACAAGGGCCAGGAGATCGAGGGCTGGGGCGGCCCGTGCAAGGGCGTCATCAAGATGAAGGGCGAGGAGTGGCACCCCTACTCTCCCTACGTCTTCATCACGCCGCCTTTCCCCGGCTACACCTCGGGCCACGCCACCGTGAGCGGCGCTTCGGGGAAGATGCTCGAGCTGTTCACGGGGAGCGACAAGTACGGTGCCGTCGCGATCCGCCACCCCGGTGAGCTCACCGAGGGCGAGGGCTGCGACGGCCCTCGCATGCAAGCGCACCTGGGAATTCCAGCGAAGGACGCTCCCACGAAGCCGGAGGAGAGGCTCCCTCTCCCGACGTTCAGCGCGACGGCGGAGATGGCTGCGCGATCGCGGGCGCTCGGCGGGTATCACATCCCGACCGACAACAACGTCGGGATCGAGGTCGGGCGCAAGATCGCGGTGTGGAGCTGGCCCAAGTACCAGGCTTACTTCGACGGGACCGCCAAGCCCTCGAAGTAGCCGCGAGACTGTCGGGGGTAGCCGCTCGCCGTGGGCGCGATTCCGTTCGCCGACTACCTCGCCTCGTCGAACGCCTTGAGGGCCTCCTCGGGCGTCTTCCCCCAGGCAGTCTTGTCCTTGCCGCCGTGGCCGACGAGGTCGATCGCGACCTCAGCTTTCATCTCGCCCTCGGTGACGACCATCCTGAGAGCGACGAGGCCCGTCGACCGGACCTCGTCGCAGAGCCAGAGAGAGCCGGCCATGGCGCCGTCTTTGTTCTTCCAGTCGACCTTTCGGCAGGCGAGGTCGCGGTCCCCGACCCTCCTCTTCTCGCCCCTGTCGGCGAGGATCGTGACCCTCTCGGCGCTGCTCCCCAGGACAAGCTTCAAGTAGTCGTAGACCTCGACCGGTTCCTTCTTCGAGAACGTCCTCGGGGACTTCGCGTCGAGCTGGTCCCCGCGCTTCTCCTCGAGCGTGACGTGCACGGCATCGCCCTCCTCCTCGACGCGGTAGATCTGGGCGACCCGGACGAGCTCTGGCGGCGAGCCCTGGCCCCTCGTGACGGTCGAGAGAACCGAGAACGCCGCCCAGTCGCCCGTTCTCGCCTGCGCGAACGGGTTCGTGCCGAGCTTCTTCGGATCGGCAGGCTGCTCGGGCTTCTCCTCCGCCTTGGGCGGCGATTCGGGCTTTCCCTTGCCTTCCTGGGTGTGTCCGGCGCAGGCAGGAAGGACGACGAAAACGAGGAGAGTCCAGGCGAGCCGTTTCACGCGGGTCCTCCTTGAGATGAGCGAGGATTCTACCCGGTGCGGGGGGCGCGCTCGCGGGCGCGCGGCTCGCAAGGCCGCGGAGCTCGCCGCACCCGGGAAGTCGAGCCGAGCCGTGCGATCGGCATGTCGGCCCGAAGAGGGGTGTTCGCCGGCGCCTCTCTGTTGTCTTCCTCGCGGAGCCTCAGCTCGGTTTCAACGCCCTGAATCCGAGCCCATCCCAGGTCGACTGCGGCTCCGCGTGGGCGCGAGCCGACGCACGCACGGCGCTCGGGTCCGAGGCCCCGTGCGGCCCCCCGAACCACATGCAACCGCGCGTCGCCCGCTGGTTCCCCGGCGCCGCGGGAGCGTAGTCGCCCTTCGCCCAGCGCTCGTAGGTGTCCCGCTCCATGAAGTCGGCGGTCCACTCGAGGACGTTCCCCACCATGTCGAGCGCGCCGTAGGGCGAGGAGCCCTTCAAGCACGAGCCGACCGGAGCCGGGCTCTTGTTCCCGTAGACCGGGTGATCCTCGAAGATGCAGAGGTCCGCGCTCGCCTTGGCGTCGCCCCAGGGATTCCGGCGTCCGTCGGCGCCCCGGGCGGCTTTCTCCCATTCGGGCTCGCTCGGGAGGCGCATGGACGCCCACTCGCAGAAAGCCTGCGCGTCGTCCGAGGTGACGTTCACGACGGGCATGTCGTCCTTCACGTTCTGCTGGGGCCGGTTGTCGGGTCCCGGATAGTGAGGGACCTGCGGCATCCTCCGCCCGGCGGCCTTGCAGAAGCCGCGATACTGGCCCCACGTCGTGAGGTTCCGCGAGATCCAGTAGCCGCGAGGCATCGCGTGCTCGTGCTGCGGGTGCTCCTCGGCGGTGCCCTCCTGGGCCGGGGCGCCCATGGTGAAGGCCCCCGGGGGGACGTAGACCAGCTCGAGCTCGTCCTCGCTCGGGAGCCTGTAGACGTAGACCTGGACCAGTTGCTTGGAGTCGCCGAGGGGGACCCTGGGGCCGAGCCTCATTCCCGGAGGCAGCTTCCGCGCCGAGGCGTCGCGCTTGACCTTCTCGGTCGCGTGAGAGGCGTTCCCGGCGGAGTCCGTCGCGACGACGTCGACGGGAGCGTCTCCTCCGGGCTTCGCGACCGTGATCTCGGGAGCCCAGACGCAAGAGTCCCTCGCGCCCAGGTCCTTCCCGTTCAGGAGGAGAGAAGCGACCGGCTTGCTCGTCCGGATGATCACGCGGACGGTCGAGACGTCGTGCGGGAGAGGAGTCGCGGGGAGCTCGAGCTTGATCGTCGGCCGAGCGCGGTCGACCCGGACCAGGAAGCTCGCGCGGCCGACGATCCCTCCCTTGCCTCTCGCGAAGACCTCGACGCGGAAGGTCCCGTCCCTCTCGGGAAGCGGGAGCTTCTCGAGCTCGACGACGCCTTCCTTCACCGGGACGCGCACGCGAGGCGTCGCGGGAGTCTCGGGGAAGACGGCCACGTCGGCCACGTCCTCGGCGAGCTCGCCCTCGACGCGCGCGCGGAGCGAGAGCGTCTTCTCTCCCGTCGTGAAGTCGCCCCGAGGGTCCTCGAGCGTGATGTGAGGCCCGGAGAGGTCGATCGTCACGGCCCGGCCGACGCTCGTCTTCCGGCCGAGAGCGTCCTCGGCGTCGGCTCCCACGAGGAGCTCCTTCGCTCCCTGCGGGACCTGGAACGTGACGCTAGCCCGGCCCTCGGCGTCGAGGCGCGCGAGGACGGGGGTGAACGTCCGCCCGTCCGCCGCGAGCGAGATCTTCACGGCCTTCGGGTGCTTCGCTCTCAGCGAGGAAGTCACGACGAGCGGTCCGCCGCGCCAGACGACCGGGTCGAGCGTGAGGGACGGCGGATCCGGGTCGACCTCCACCTTGATCGTCGCGACGCGCTCCCCCGGGGGGCGGCCCGCGCGGACATCGACCGTCGTCGCTCCCGGCTCGAGGCCGAGCCGTGCCGTGAAGCGCCCCTGCGCATCGAGCGGCTTCTCGAGGAGCGGCTTCCCCGGCTCCCCGATCCTCACCGAGCCGACCTTCGGGTCCGTGAGACGACCCGTGACCTTGAGGACCGGCTCCGCGAGGACGACGCTCGTGCCCTCCTTGGGGTCGAGCTCGGCGAGCTCGGGCACGTCGGGCTCCTTCGGCTGCTCCACGGGAGGCGCCTCGACGACCCCGTGCGGCGCGACGAAGGGCGTGGCGACGGGAGCCGGATCGACCGGCACGGTCGGCCGCGGATCGCGGACTCCCGCGCGCGCCTTCTCCTCCGCCTCGGCCTTGAGCCTCTCGGCTTCCTCGTGGGCGCGCTGGGCTTCTCCGAGCCGCGAGCTCGCGACGCTCAGGACGACGATCGCGAGGAGAGCGGCGACCGCGACTCCCACGACGACCTGGGCGCGGCTCCTCGCCTGGCGCACGACCTTCTCGACGGCGCCGATCGGCCGCGCGGAGATCGGCTCTCCCATGAGGTAGCGCGTCAGGTCCTCCGCGAGCGCAAGGGCGGTCTGGTAGCGGCCCTCGGGCTCCTTCTCGAGACACTTCATGCAGATCGTCTCGAGGTCCACCGCGATCGACGGGTCGATCTCGCGCGGCGGAGCGGCGTTCTTCGTGAGAGCGGCGAGCAGGATGCTCGCGTCGGTGTTCCCCTCGAAGGGAGGGCGGCCGACGATCGAGTGGTAGAGGGTCGCTCCGAGCGCGTAGACGTCGGCTCGCTCGCTCACGACTTCTCCCTGGGCCTGCTCGGGAGGCATGTAAGCGACGGTCCCCATGGCCGTCCCGGTCTTCGTGAGCTTCGTCGTCGAGTCGCGGAGCCCCGCGATTCCGAAGTCCATGACGTAAGGAGTGCCCGCCTTGTCGAGCAAGATGTTCGCGGGCTTCAGGTCCCTGTGGATGACTCCCTGCCCGTGCGCGTGGTGCACGGCGAGCGCGACGTCTCTCAGGACCTCGACGATCTTCCTGCGAGTCAGGGTCCTTCCCCGGAGCGCTCGATCGAAGGTCGTGCCGTCGATGAAGTCCATCGCGAGGTAGTGCTTCTTGTCGATCTCGCCCACGTCGAAGACCGAGACGATGTTCGCGTGGCGCAGGCGCGCCGCGGCCTGGGCCTCCCTGTAGAAGCGCTTGAGGAGAGTGTCCGTGTCCTCGCCGCTCGGGAGGATCGTCTTGATGGCGACGATCCGCTTGAGCCTGTCGTCCCAGGCGCGGTGGACGACTCCCATGCCTCCCTTCCCGAGCTCGGCGAGGAGGACGAAGCGCCCGAAGACGCGCCGCGGGTCCGAGCGCGCCTTCGCCACCTCGGGCGGAACGGCGCTCCCCTCCGCCGGACCCGGCCTGTGCGACTCCGATGTGGCGGCGTGCGTCGGGTTCAGGGTCGGGGCGCCCTCGGGCGCGAGCTCGAGAGTCGGCTCGCCGATCTTCACGGTCGCGCGCATGTCGCGCACGGTGTTCGCCGGCTCTTCCTCGGGGAACCCGCTCATGTCCTCGGAGTGCTCGCCCGGCAAGACGGCGGCGGGCTCCGAGACGCCGGGAACGACGAGGACGGTCTTGCACCCCGGGCAGCGCCCGCGCGCTCCCTCGTGCTTGCTCGGGATGGAGATCCTCCGCTTGCACGTCGGGCAAGTGAATGCGATCGGCATGTGAGCCGCCCGTTCCCACCCGCAGGCCAGCGGGAGAATAGCAGCGGCCTCTCCTGTCATCGAGGCGAGAAGGCTCGCTCTCCCTCCCGGGCTGCCGGAGTTCTGGCACGAGACACCGCCGGTGGCGACGCCGAAGAAGCGCCACCGGCGAAAAAGAGACGCGCCCCTCTCCTCGACGGAGCGAAGCGGTGTACCCGGATCGGATCGTTCGACTCCGCGAAAGCGTCTCGTTCCCTTCGGTTCGGCGCGAGCCGCTCGAGCGGCGATCTCCGGCCGGAACGAGGACACCGTCCCTCGCGGCTTGCTCCGTGCTCGTCGATCTCTCCGCGCTCGCCTCGCGTGGGCGAGCCGACGAGAGCGAGGAATCTCATGCGTCATCCCAACTGGCTGCTCGGCTCGTTCCTGGCGGCGGCGACGTCGCTCGCCGCTTGCGGCGCGGAGCAGGGGCGATTCACCGTGATCTCGACGAGGAACGTCGAGCTGTCGCGAGTCGACCTGAAGCACATCCCGCTCAAGAGAGGCGTGAGCGGATCCGACGGGCGCTTCTGGTTCCTGTTCATCCCGTTCGGCGGGGCCCCGACGATCAACAACGCGATCGACGACTGCCTCAAGTCGGGCGACGGCGACTTCATGGTCAGCACGAGGGTCAAGAGCTTCGGGTGGACGATCCTCCTGTTCTCCTGGGAGTCGTTCAGCGCCCACGGCGACGTCGGGAGCTCGCTCGGGTCGGGGAGCCGCGAGGTCACGCCGATGCCCGACGCGCCTCCGCCGGATCGAGGCGGAGTCGAGCACAACTGACGGGGGCGCCGAGCACGTGCTCTCGGGGGAGCGGGCGCCGGCCCGAGCCTACGGGCCGACGTTCCCCGTCCGGGCCCGTGACGGATGCGAAGAAGCGCGCTCCCGCGAAGAAGAAGCGGCCTTGAACTAGGTCGAGAGAGGCGGCCTCGAGGCCGCCTTCCGGTGGCTCCGTGAAGGCGCACGCGTCCGGCGAGACCGCCTTCAGCGACACGATCTTCACTCACTCCGAGGACAAGCGGACCGAGGACTACATCACCGGCCGCTTCGGATAGCTCACGGGAGTGCCTTGGTAGCGAGCGCGTAGAGAAGGAGCACGGCGACCCAGAACTAGATATCTAGATCGTCGTAGTGGTTCTTCGTCGCGATCGTGACGATGTTCTTGACGAAGACCGCGCGCTCAACCCGAGTCGGGTCCTGGAACGAACGTGCAAGCTCACTCGACGGGATGAGCCGGCATGGAGCGAGAGGCGCGGGCCACTCGGCGAGCGAGCGCACGCTCTCGCGCGCCCGAGAGTTGCCCGAAGGCCTCGCGCCATACAGATCGCGGAAGCGCGCGTGTCCCGTCGGCGGACACGCGTGCCCGCCGCGTTCAGCGAGGGACGCCGGCGAGGTCCAGGGCCTCGCTCGCGTGAACGAACCGGACGCGCGGCTTGGAGAGCATGTGACGGAGGACGTCGTCCAGGATCCTGCGCCGGCCCTCCCAGTCGACCGCCTCCCCCTGGCTGGCGGTCGAGGGGTCGAACACGAAGCGGAACGTGTGCGCGCCCAGGTGGAACGGGGAACGGTTCCCGGAGAGGTGGCGATCGAAGCTGTCCTTCACGATCTGCGATGCGGCCTGCCACGTCGTGGGCGGGTTCGGCGTGAACGCGGAGAACGTGAGGTTCTCGATGAAAGACGACGACGCGACGAGCGAGGGACCGCGATCCCACTGCGCGAGCCCGAGCGATCTCACACGGTGGCGCCCGACGGCGCTCTGGTGCGCGAAGACGCCGGCAGGGCCCCACGTCGCCCACTCGTCCGGGGCGAGCCCGTAACGAAGGCCATGCGGCCACGAGAGCGCCGGCTCGAAGTGGCCCCCGAGCTCGAGCGAGCTGTCGCTCGCGTAGCCGAGGCTCTCGAGCGCGTCGAAGTAGTCTCCGCTCACCTCGAGCCGCGGCGCGCGCGCGACGGTCGGGCTCACGCCCGTCCAGCGGACGAGCTGCTCGTGCGCTCTCCTGAGCTCGGCCCTCCACGCCCCCTTGGACATCGTGGTCCCGTCGATCGCCGTGGCCGGGCTCTTCGCCAGGTCGAGGTTGTGCGAGTGCGTGTGGTTGCCGAGCTCGCACCCCTCCGCGGCGAAGCGCTTCCACGCGTTCTGGACCTGCGCCCAGTTCCAGCCCGGGCCGGAGGCGTAGTCCGGATCGCCGTAGACCGTGGTCACGAAGAACGTCGCCTTCCCCGCGAGGCCGAGCGCCTGGAGCTCGTCGTGGATCCAGCTCATGCCTTCCGTGTCCGCGCAGTCGTCGAAGGAGAGCACGACGAGCTGGACGGGCGGCAGCGAGGGCGGCGCGACGAGGCTCGCGAAGTGCTCGGGGAGGCGAGCGGGCGCGATGTCGTCCAGGACGAGCGACGCCGCTCCCGTCACGAGGCCGTCCGGCATGAGCTCGAGCGAGACGACCCGCCTCATGTCCGGCGCACGCGAGCCGCCCGTCTGCCAGCTCGCCCACGCGAGGTGGACCAGCGAGAGGTAGCAGGTCTCGTCATCCGACGGCGCCACCTCGAAGCGAGTCACGTAGACCGTCTGGCCCGACGCGCTCCTCGCATCGAGGCACGTCACTAGGCACGTCACCACGAGCGGCCCGCCCGTGCTCCTCGCCCTGAGCGAGAGCGCCTCGACGCCGCTCAGGTCCCAGGCGTTCGAGAATCCGCTCGCGGTGGGCGGGTTCGCGGCGAACGTGACCCCCGCCTGCCCTCCCCCGTTCGGGCCGAGCGCGAAGTGGAGCTCGAGCGCACGCCCGGAGGAGCCCCGCACGAGCTGCACGCTCGCGCCGTATCCGGCGCCCCTCGCGAACGGGACCCAGTCTCGCGCGAGCGCCTCGGATGAGCCGTATCGCTCGAATTCGATCCGCTGCGGAAAGGGCCGCACGCTCGCCGGAGGCGCGCTCGCGTCGACGACGATGCCGCTCTGCGTCCCCTGGATCGTGGGCGAGGCCACGTCGCTCGCCGTGATCGACCAGGTCCCGAGCGTGCCGAGCGTGACCGGGAAGGCGAAGCTCCCGAGGTCCGCGGCGCCGAAGTGGTGCTCGAGGGGTAGCGAGGCCGTGGAGTCGGAGGAACGTACGCGCACTCGCCCGCGGTAGCCGGTCGCAGTCTCGCCGGAGGACTCCACCGCCGTGACCCTGACGGTCCCCGCCACGCCCGCGGTCGCCGGCGACGGGAACCCGGAGACCTCGAGCCGGATGGCGCGTGAGCCCTTCTCCCCCTTCTCGGATTCTCTCTCCTCGTCCTTCCCGGACTCGCCGCTCTCGTCGCCCGCGGCGCGAGAGAAGCCGCTCGACGCTGCGAGCGCGACGAGAGCGGCCGAGAACGCGCTCGAGAGAAGTCTGTTCGCCCGCGACCTTCCGACCGACGCCATGAATCCGCTCCTCGGACCGCGAGCGCCGGCCCGGGGCTCGATCCCGGGGCGCGAGCGCTGCGATCGACTTGCCATCCAGTCCCTTCGAGAGGTCAGGAGCGTCGCCCGGGCTTGCGCCCTCCGCGCCGGCGCCTCCTCGACCCTCGCTCACGTCGAAGCCGTTCGATCGAGGGGAGGAGCCGTTCGAGATGCCCCAGGACTCGCGGGGGAGCGCCTCTCGCGCGAATCCGCCAGCGCCGGAAGCGGGCGACCCTGATGCCGCGACGCGAGCGCATGGCGCATCTCCTCCCCTCGTCGCTCGCGGCCTCACCCCTGGAGCGCGGCGCCACCGCCGTCGAGAGTCCGCAGAAACCCCGGCCGACGAGAGCCAGCCTGAGTCTCGCGCGGAGTCGCCACGGCGCTGGCGATCGCGCTCCAGGGGACACGGTGCCCACTCGAGCGCCGAACGAGATCCTTCGGTTCCTCTCCGTCTTCTTCGGTGACACGGCGAGGCACACCGCGTGCCGCCGCGGGTGAGGCCTCTCCCGACCGATTCCGGAAGGAATCCACGCTTCGAGCGGACAAACGTCGACGCGACCGCACAGGAGTCTTCGTCGCTCGCGTCGTGTTCGACGACGCCATCGCTCGGCCCTCGTCGCCGCGCGTCCTCTAGGTCGGACGAGGAGACCGAGGCACGTCATGTGCGCCGCGACTCCCCGACAGGTCAGGCATGAGCGAGACGCCGAGCGAGAAGACGCCACTTCGCGACCTCCTATCCTTCGCCGCGGGCATGCGTCCCGTCGCTCACTGGCGCGGGGCTCCCCGAGACCGCTCCGCGAGAGAGGCGGAGTTCGAGCTGCGCATGGCGCAGGCGGAGTGCTGTCCCATTCCCGGTCCTTGTCCCCGGTGCGACTCCGCGGCGGCGCACCTCTGTCTTCTCGGAGACATCCTGCAGTGGGACCGACCCGTCGACGTCGCCGTCGACGAAGCGCTCACCGTGTTCTCGGGTCTTCCGCAGAGCGAAGCGGAGGGCGAGCTCCTCCTCGCGCTCTGCCGGAAGCACCGGGGAGAAGCCGCGATCGTGCTCTCGAATCGCGGCCTGCGCGCGCTCAAGGCCGTCTTCGAGCAGCCACGCCCGACGCCCACCGACGCGCCGCGCGACGAGTGAGTCGTGCCTCGAGCACGGCCCGCGAGCGGCGCTGAAACGAGGCGATCCAAGAATCGAGAACATCGTGGGCAGACACGTGCCAGCTCGCCAGGCGCGCGCGCCGAGCGGAACCGCGGAACGCGAGGCGCGCGAAGCTCTTTCAAGCGCCCGCTCGAACCGGCGCGGGTCTCAGCTTCCCGGACCGGCGCGTGCACGCCTCGTGGAACGGCACGCGAGTCGGCCACCACGAGTCCGTCGAGGTCACGTTTCGGGCCGCCGCGTCGCGGGGGAGACATGGTCATGCCGGAGCTTCCCGACGAAGGGTCGGGCTGCTCGCCCACGAGCATCTTTCCCGTCAAGAGCGCCGAGGGGGCGGTGCGGCCCAAGCGCGTGGACATCCTCGTGCTGGAGGGAGCAGGCTCGAATCCCGGGCCCGTCGCCGCGATCCTCGAGGAGACCGGCTACAGCGTGCTCGTCCGCGCCCCCGACGCGACGACGCTCGCCCAGGCGCTCGAGACGCTCCCGGGTCTCGTCGTGGCTTGCGTGAGAGACGACGACGGGGAAGTCCTCCGCTTCGTCCACGAGCTCAGGCTCGGCCTCCGCGGTTACGCGCCTCCCACGATCCTCGTGACCGAGGCTGCGGAGGAGGAGGCCCTCCGGCGAGCCTTCAACGAAGGCGTGTGCGACGTCCTCTCGGTGCCCCTCGTCGCCTCGCTCTTCCGCGTGAAGGTCGCGCGCTATCTGCGACCCAGCGCGGCGCGGCGCGCGTGGATCGGCGACTTCCTCCTGAAGGGCGTCCTCGGCCGGGGAGGGATGGGCACCGTCTACCACGCCGAGCGGAACGGGTGCGACCTCGCGCTCAAGGTCATCGATGCCGATGCCGTCGGCGGAGACTTCGAGTCGATCGCGCGCTTCCGGCGCGAGACCGAGCTCCTGCGCTCCCTGCGAGGCGCCGGGATCCCGCGCTTCTACGAGGCCGGGAGGATCGACGACACGTTCTACTGCGCGATGGAGTACGTCCGCGGACAGTCGCTCGACCGGCTCCTCGTGGCGGGCCGCTTCTCGGATGTCCGGACCGAGCGGCTGCTCGTCGATCTCTCGCGCGCGCTCGGCATCGTCCACGGAGCAGGGCTCGTCCACAGGGACGTGAAGCCGTCGAACGTGATCATCAGGCCGGACGGATCCGCGATGCTCGTCGACTTCGGCCTCGCCAAGGAGATCGCCGACCACGCGCTGACCCGTCCCGACGAGATCATCGGGACCGTGTCGTACTTCGCCCCGGAGCTGGCATGCGGCGGCAACGCGACTCCCGCGACCGATGCCTTCGCGCTCGGCATGACCGCTTTCGAGGCCGCTCTCGGGCAGTGCCCCATGAAGGGATCGTCCTTCACGGTGCTCCGCGACCTCGCGCGCAACGCCGTGCCGCGACCGTCGCGGCTCCTCGAGGGAGCCTGCGAGTCGCTCACGAGGGTGCTCGACGGCCTGCTCGAGCCGGAACCGGGAGCGCGCATCGAGCTGGGCGCCGTGGAGGGTCGCCTCGGCTCGTGTTGCGACCCCATGACCACGAGCCGGCTCGACCACGCCGCGCGCGAGCCATCGTCGCCCGGCGCGGAAGCTCACCCGGCCGCTCTCGAGATGGACCGCTAGAGGAACCCGAGAAAGCGCGAGGGACGCATGCTCGAATCCGATTCCCGAGAGGAGGCGCGACCCGAGGCCGGTCTCCAGCCGGCCGAGTCACCCGGCGAGCGGACGAGTCTCCACTCGAGGCCGGATCCGCGCGCGCTCTACCTCGGCACGCCCGAGATGGGAACGAGGCGTCTCGCCGACCTGGTGCTCTCGGCGACGTCCGGGGCGCAGGCGCGCGGCGGTCACGGGCTCGTCTTTCCCGTCGTGGTCTCGCACCCCGACGATCACGTGCCGCTCGCGGCGACGGTGTATCCGCTGTCCGCCATGACCGGGTCCACGGTGCCCGCATGCTTGAGGCTCGAGGGCGAGATCTCGCGCTTCTTCCTGGGCCGCTCGCCCGGAAACGCGATCGTCGTCGGCGACCAGAGCGTCTCCAAGCGGCACGCCTCGATCGTCCGGCTCGCGACCTCGTGGGCCGTCGTGGACGAGGGGAGCCGGAACGGCACTTACCTCGACGGACAGAAGTTGCGCCCCGGGATCGGCGCTCCGATCGAGAGCAGCCTCGCGATGATCCGGCTGGGTCCGAGCGCCCACCTCTCCTTCATGCACGAGGCGAGCTTCGACAACTACCTCAAGGCCCTCGCGTGCGAGCTGGGCCGAGGAGAGGCCGCGCCCGGCGCGAGCGAGCGCAGCTCGCCCGGCACCCTTCACGCGACCTGGGCGGCCCGGATCGCCGACAGCCCTCTCGCCGCGAAGATCCTGCGGAAGGTCCTGGGCCTGCCCTTCGTCCCTCTCCGTTACGAGGTCGCCCTCGAGGGCGCGAACATCGAGGAGCTCGGGAGCTGGCCCGAGCTCGTCACCTTCGTCGAGAGGGAAGCCGCGAAGATCTTCTGCGTCGAGGCGATCGTCGGGCCCGGCCAGCACGTCGCCGTGTACCGCCGGGAGGGCGCGCCGTAGGTCGCGCGCCCGTCGGAGACCGCTGCCGTGACCGGGACCGCGGCCGTGACCGTGACCGCGGCCGCCACGGTGACAGCGACCGACCTCTTCAATCGTTCAACCGCGGCTTGAGCTTCGTCGGAGTCGCGCTGGCGTTTGCGGAGATGCACTACTAAGAGGAATGGCGAGCCGCAGGGGTCACGGCGGTCATCGGTTCATCTGATAGAGAAAGCCGCGGCGCCGAGAGCGCAGAGGACTCGCGGAGGAACCAAGCGTTGTATCAAGCCCTCTGCGCGCCTCGGCGGCCTCGCGGCCTCCGCGCCTCAGCGGTTCTCTCATCAAATCAAGCGGCCACCGCGGTCACTCCCCGCGCAGCTTCCTGATCTCGGCCCGCCACGCGTCGGCGTCCTTGGCGTCCGGACGGAGCTCGACGTACCGCGCCAGGTCGGAAGCGGCGCCCTTTTCGTCGTGCAAGACGTCCCGCTTGAGCACGCCGCGCCCGCGCCAGGCGTCCGCCATGCGAGGATCGAGCTCGAGGGCCCGCGTGAACGCCTCGAGCGCGCGCCCCGAGTCGCCGTGCCGGACGAGCGTGTTCCCAAGGAAGTCGAACGCCTCGGCGCCGCGAGGGTCGAGCTCCGTCGCTCGCGCGAGGTCCGCGATCGCGAGCTCGAGCTCTCCCTTGTTCGAGCGAGCGCCGCCGCGCACGACCCTCGCGCTGGCCCTCGAGGGAGCGATCTCGATCGCCCGCGTCGCGTCCGCGATCGCGAGGTCGTATTCGCCTGCGCGGAAGCGAGCCCACGCCCGGCCCTCGTGAGCCTGGGAGAAGCGCGGGTCGAGCTCGATCGCACGCGTGAAGTCGGCGATCGCGCCTTCCAGGTCGCGCAGGTAGCTGTCCTTCACGATCCCGCGGGTGTTCCACGCGTCCGGCCTCCGCGGAGCGAGCTCGATCGCCCGCGCGAGGTCGGCGAGTGCACCTTCCGTGTCGCCGATCTCGGCGCGCGATCTTCCTCGGTGCTCCCAGGTGGCGGCGTCGCCAGGAGCCACCTTCACGGCGCGGTCGAGGTCGGCGATCGCGGCCTCGTTCTTCCCGAGCCGGAAGTAGGAGTCGGCCCGGCTGTCGAGCCCATCCACGTCATCGGGCCTGAGCTCGAGCGCTCGCGTGAAGTCGGCGATCGCGCCCTCGTGGTCGTGCTTCTCGCGCCGCACGATCCCGCGCTCTCCCCACGCCGCCGCGTCCTTCGGGTCGAGCTCGATCGCGCGCGTCATGTCCGCGAGGGCGCCGTCGAGGTCGTTCCGGAGCCGCCGCAGTCTCCCCCGCAAGACCCACGCAGGAGAGTGGCGGGGGTCGATCGCGGTCGCCTGGGCGAGGTCCGCGAGCGCGCCGTCCTGGTCCTGCGCGAGGGACCTGCACTCGGCTCGCAGGACGAGCGCCTCCACGGAGCGGGGATCGAGCTCGAGGGCGCGGCTCGCGTCCGCGAGCGCTCCCTCGAGGTCGCGCTTCCTCTGGCGCGCGACGCCGCGGTTGTACCAGGCGTGCGCGAGCCCGGGATCGAGCGAGATGGCGCGGGAGAAGTCCTCGATGGCCGCGTCCGTGTCGCCCTTCTGCCCGAGCGCCTGTCCGCGGTTCATGAAGACGAGAGCGTTCGGCGCGAGCTCGGCGGCCCGGGGGAGGTCCGCGATCGCGCCATCGACGTCGCCCGTGCGGTCGCGCGCGGCGCCGCGGAGCTGCCAGGCCCTTCCGCAGCGAGGGTCGAGCTCGAGCGCGCGCGTGGCGTCCGCGAGAGCTCCCGGGAAGTCGCCGAGCTCGAAGCGCGAGCGCGAGCGGGCGCACAGGTCCGTGACGCTCGAGGCGTCCACGCTCGTCCTGGTTCCCAGGCGATCGACGACGCGCCGGACCTGGGTCTGGTAAGACGATCCCGCGTAGTGCCGCGACACGGTAGCGATCCGCACGGCCTCGACGTCGGCGAGCTGGCAGAGAGCCATGCCGGCGGGGATCGCTCGCTGCTCGTCGTTCTCGGCCTCGAGGTAGCGGGAGAGCGGCCCGATCGCTCCCTCCTTCGTCCCGATCCAGCCGAGCGCCTCGCAGAGGAGCTTGGCGACCTGGATCCGCGCCTCACCGAGAGCGCGCTCCTGCGAGGTCGCGACGAGCGTCGCGACGGGCGTCCGGTACCCGGCCCTTCCCTGCCGCGCGAGGAGCCTCTCCTCGGCCTCCTTCAAGATCTCGGCGACCGCGCGCGCCGGCTCCGTCCCGGGAGAGAGCGCGAGCGAGTCGTCGATCGCCGCGGCGAGGCCGTCGATCGGACGGACCCCGTTCCGCGCCTCGTCCGCGTCGGGCTCGGCCGCGGCGAGGTAGACGTCTCGCTTCGCTCGCTGGAGAAGGGCCGTGATCCGGTCGAGCTCCTCTCCCAGGAGTCGGACGGTCTGCGGCTCCGAGAGGCGCACCAGCGTGAAGAGCGCCGCGTCGTGGTCGTAGAGCGGCTTCGTCGAGCCGACGGTCGCGATCGTCTCGAGCACGACCTGCCTGTGGCTCTGCTGGACGGCGACCCGGCGCGCCTCGACCTGACCGAGAGCCTTCGCCGCGCGGTCGTCGCGCGCCGCATCCACGCCGAGAGAGCGCGCACGCGAGTAAGCGCTCGAGGCGAGGCTCCACTGCTCGCCCTCGAGCGCCACGTCGCCGAGGGCGATCGCGGCATCGAAGGCGGTCGCACGAGCCTCGTCGCTCCGCGCGTGGTCGGCGTAGCTCAGGGCCGCCTCGTAAGACGCTAGCGCGAGCGCGAGGAGGTCCTGGAAGCCTTGCGTCGCCGCCCCGCGCGAGGACTTCCTCCTGAGCTCGAGGTCCGCGCTCGCGCGCAGCGCGCGGTCGCGCGCTTCGTGGACGAGCCTCGCCTCGGCCCGCGCGCGCGCTTGCGCGAGCGCACCCGCGCCTCCCGCGACCGTGAGCAGGAGGAGCGCGAGGAGAGCCGTGATCGCCTTGTTCCGCCGCGCCCTCCTCGCGAGGCGCGCGAGGGGGCCGAGAGGGCGCGCGCTGATCGGCTCGCCCCGGAGGTGGCGGTCGAGGTCGTCCGCGAGGGCCGCCGCGCTCTCGTAGCGCTTCTCCGGCTCCTTCTCGAGGCACTTCATGGCGATCGTCTCGAGGTCGCCCGCGGCGCGCGGGTTGACCCTTCCCGGCGGAGTCGGGTCCTTGGTGAGCACGGCGACGACGAGGTTCACGTCGCTCGAGCCCGCGAAAGGCGGCCTTCCGGTGAGGACGTGGTAGAGCGTCGCGCCGAGCGAGTAGACGTCGCTCCTCTCGTCGGCCGGCTCACCCGACGCCTGCTCGGGAGGCATGTAAGCCGGCGTGCCCATGCTCATCCCGGTCTTCGTCACGCGAGTCCCGGAGTCGCGGATGCTCGCGAGCCCGAAGTCGAGCACGAATGCGGAGCATTGTCGCGAAGCGAGGCCGGTCGCTTCCTCCACGATCATGATGTTCGCGGGCTTGAGGTCGCGGTG
>JACQDU010000576.1 GCA_016200955.1 bacterium | reverse complement strand
TCGAGCGCCCGCTCGATGTCCGAGGAGGAGGGCAGGCGTCCTTGGAGGAGCTCGGCGCGCGCCCTCGCCGCGAGCTCCCGGGACTCGCCCTTCCGCCGCGAGGCGAGCGTCCATTCGACGAGCAGGTAAGCTCCCCAGCCGGTCGCCGCCATCGCGGCGACGATCGCGAGCGCGACGGCGGCGCGCGAGAGGGCTCCTCTCGTTCGCGGTCCCCGGAGAGCGCGGGCGAACGCGGCGCCGTCCTCGAAGCGCTCTCCCGGCTCCTTCCTGAGAGCGCGCGCGACTGTGTCCGCGAGCCAGCGAGGCGCGTCCGGCCGGAGATCGGAGAGCGGCGTGACCCGGCACCGCTCGACGGCGACGAGGAGCTCGACCATGGTGTCGGCGTCGAACGCGGGCCGGCCCGTCAGGCACTCGTGGAGGATCGCTCCGAGCGCGAAGACGTCGGAGGCGGGCGTGGCTTCCTTCGCGCTCGCGACCTGCTCGGGCGGCATGTAGCCCACGGTCCCCAGGAGCTGGTTCCTGAAGGAGAGGGAGACGCTCCGGCTGGCGCCGGCCGCCTCCTTCGAGAAGTGCTTCGCGAGCCCGAGGTCCGCGATGAGAGGCCGGCCGTTCCCGTCGAAGAGGACGTTCTCGGGCTTCATGTCCCTGTGGACGATCCCGCGCGCGTGCGCTCTCCCGAGCGCGTGGGCGAGGGCCGCGCCGAGGGAGACGGCCTCGCCGATCTCCATGGGCCTTCCCGTGAGGCGCTGGCGCAGCGTCCCTCCTCCGACGAAGGGCATGACGATGTAAGGACCCGACGCGTCCTCGCCCGAGCCCAGGAACGGCACGAAGCCGTCCTTCTCTCCCAGCGATGAGAGCAGCCGGCTCTCCCGCGCGAAGCGGGAGCGCGCGTCGGCCGACCCGGAGCGCGTGAGGATCTTGACCGCGACGTCGGCCCCCCGCGCGTCCCTCGCGCGGTAGACGACTCCGCACGCGCCGCGACCGATCTCTCCCTGGACCTCGTAGGACCCGAGTCGCACGAGAGACGATTGCTGCGCGCGGAGGATCGCGCAAGCTCGCGCGCTCGCCTCAGACCGGGGACGCGACCCTCACGCAGAAGCAGCTCCCGCCGCCGGGGGATTCCTCGACCCACGCGCTCCCGCCGTGCGCCTCGGCGGCGACGCGGACGAGCACGAGGCCGAGACCGCGGCCCTTCCGCGCGCGGCGCGCGCACTCGCCCTCTCGCCTGAGGCGGAAGTACTTCCGGAAGACGTCCTCGCGGTGATCGTGGGGGATGCCGGGGCCCTCGTCCTGGACGCGGAACTCGACCGAGCCGTCCGGCGCCCTCGTCTCGATGCGGATCGTCGTGTCGGGAGGAGCGTACTTCGTCGAGTTGTCGATCAGGTTCTCGAGCGCGCGGCGGAGGAGGTCCCGGTCCGCCGTGATGCGCCGGTCTTCCAGGGAGTTCGAGACCTCGATCGTCTGTCGGTTCTGCTCCGCGAGCGGCTCCATGGAGGCGACGACGTCGTCGAGGAGCGCGCTCACGGGGAACTCGGTCGCCTCGAGCTTGAGCGAGCCGTCCTCGCTCTGCGTCACGTCGAGGATGCTGAGGATCATGCCCTCGAGCGTCTCGCTCGCGCGGAGGATCCGGCTCACCTTCGCCTGCGCCTTGGGCGAGAGCGCGCCGTCTCGCCGGAGGAGGCCGGCCGTGAAGTAGATCGTCGTGAGAGGGTGCTTGAGGTCGTGCACGAGGAGCGCCGTGAGCTCGTCCCGGGCGCTCCGCTCCTCCGCCCGGCGAGCGGGCGCGGGCGGCGCGCTCTCCCCGCGGGGCTCGTCCGTCGTGGGCCGCGACGCCAGGAGGGACCAGATCCTCACGAGGAGCTCCGTCCGCTGGAGCGGCTTCGCGATGAAGTCGTCCGCTCCGAGCGCGATCGCGCGCTGCACCGTCGCGAGGTCGTTGAGGGCCGTCACGATCATGATCGCGGCGCTCGCTCCCCCTTCGAGCGAGCGGAGGCGGCCCAGCGTCTCGAACCCGTCCATCTCCGGCATGAGCACGTCGAGGAGGACGACGCTCGGGGGCGAGGCCCGGAAGACCTCGATCGCGCGCGCTCCGCTCTCGGCGAGCTCGACCCGGTAGCCGGCCGGCGCGAGGATCGCTTCCGCGAGACGGCGGTTCGCGTCGTTGTCGTCCACGACGAGGATCCGCTCTCCGCTCAAGGCGAGCTCTCCTCGCGCGCGCGCACGACGGCCGCGCTCGTCCCGAAGGCGGGGCTCCGGGGAGCGGGCGGAGGCTTGGCCTGGTTCGCCGAGTCGAGCGGCAAGTGCACGGTGACGGTCGTCCCCTTGCCCCACTCGCTCGCGACGAGGATCGTCCCGCCGTGGAGGAGGACGAGCCTCTGGCTCAGGAAGAGGCCGAGCCCGCTCCCCTCGGGCCTCGCGGCCAGGGTCCCCGGCGTGGGCGAGATCTGCTCGAACTCGCGGAACAGGCGCGGCATGTCCTCGG
>JACQDU010000575.1 GCA_016200955.1 bacterium | reverse complement strand
GCTCGCTCGCCGTAGAAGGGATCGAGGCTCGCGCCGCTCCCCGGGACCTGGACGAGGCCGTCCCGCTCGAGCGCTTCTCGCTGCGCTTTCGTGAGAGAGCGGGCCGCGTCGGCTCCCAGGACTCCTTCGAGGCCGCGCGGGAGCGGCTTCTCGTCTCCCGTCGCGAGCCCGGTCACGGACGGCTCGCGGAAGGAAAGCTCGGGCAAGTGTCGCGGTGTGAACGCGACCGCGATCCTTTCTTCCTGGAAGACGAGAGAGCGCGCGAGACCGAGCGCGAGCACGGCTCCCGCCGCTGCCGCGAGGAGAGGCCGGAGCGCGACGAGCGGCGCGAGCCGTCTTTCTCTCATCGATGATGGAGGAGACGAACCCGCGAGCTCGAGGTCGAGCTTCCGCTCGAGCTCGGCCCACCGCGAGGCCTCGATCGCCGGCGGGCTCGCGTGAGCCGTCACGAGAGCCGAGAGTCTCGCGTGATCGTCGCGGACTTGCCGGCACGCCGCGCACGTCTCGAGGTGAGAGCGGACGAGGGCGGCCTCGCTCGCGGAGAGCTCGCCGTCCTCGAGAGCGGACACGAGCGGGCGGAGCTCGTCGCAGGCGCTCACCCGGGCCTCCGGGCGTCGCCGAGCAGGCGGCCGAGGCGCTCCTTCAGGTTCTCGCGGCCGTAATAGATCCGCGACATGACGGTGCCCTTCGCGATCCCGAGCGTCCGCGCGATCTCCTCGTAGGAGAGGCCCTCCACGTCGCGCAGGAGGACGGCGGCGCGCTGGGCCGGCGGCAGCTCCGCGATCGCCCGGCGGACGAGCGCGCGCTCCTCCTCGCGGGCGAGGTCGGCGCTCGAGGGCTCGCGTCCGTCCGCGAGCGCGTCGCCTTCCGGGAGCTCGTGCCCTCGCGCGAGGTCGTGCTTCCGCCGCTCGATCCGGTTGAGCGCGCAGTTCGTCGCGATCCTGCGGGACCAGGTCCGGAAGCTCGACCTCCCGTCGAACGTCGCGAGGTGCCTGTAAGCCCGCAAGAGCGCCTCCTGTGTCGCGTCGAGCGCGTCCGCCTCGTTCCCGAGGACGTGGTAGGCCGCCCGGAAGAGCGCCTCCCTGTTCTGCGCGGCGAGGCGCGAGAACGCGTCCCGGTCTCCCTCCCGCGCGCGCGCGAGGAGCTCCCGGTCGTCCGGCGACTCCTCGCCCAAACCGGCGCTCTCCTTGGCGCCGCCGTCTCCCTGGACCCGGCGGGGCCTTCAATTATTCGAAGCCAAGACATTACTAAACGCGCCCGTTGCGGGAGGGGCGTCTGGGTCGTCTCCCATCGCTCACGGCTCGGGGAGGCGGTCCTTCCAGTAGCCCGGTCTGCGGCTCGTGTGCGCGACCGCGACGACGAAGACGGAACGCGGGTGGTCGACGAACACGACGTGATAGGGGAAGCCCTGCACGCGAGCCCGGCGGACGCGGTCGTCATCGACTTCACGGACGAGCGCGCATGCCTCCGGTGCCGATCGGAGTCTCTCGACCGCGCGACCTACCTCGTCCATGAACTGCTGCCCGTTGCTCGCGCGCTCGTCATACCAAAGCGCGGCGTCAGCGAACTCCTCTCGCGCTTCGGCGTGCCATGTCTGGTGCTTCACCCCTTGCGGCGCTTCCGTGCACGCTTGAGCCTGTCACGGACGTGTGCCATGACTTCTTCGTGCGGGATCCCCTTGACGCGCCCCTCGTCGATCTCGCGTACGCGCCGCTTGATCTCCTCGGCCCAGGCCTTCTCGACCTCGGCGGGATCTTCGGTTTCTTCCTCGTCGCAACTCTCGAGCAAGCGCTTCGCGAGCTTTCCGCGTTCCTTCACGGGAAGCTTGAGCGCGCGTTCGAGGAGCTCCCGGGCTTCGCGGGTCATGTCGGGGAACCTCGCTGCTCCAGCGTAACCGGAGAAGCTACTTGTTCTCGGAGGCCGGGTGCTCTCTCTGCCACTTCGCGAGAGCGTCCGCGCGGAACATGGCGGCCTTCTCGTCCTTGACCTTGCGCTCGACGAGAGCGTCCCTCGCCCGCGCGGAACCATCCTCGGCGGCGGCGATCGCGTCGCGGCCCTTCTGGAGGTCCGATTCGGCCTTGGCGAGCGCGGCCTTCGCCTTCTCCGCCTCGGCCTTGGCGTTCTCGAGCATGCCGCGAGCGTCGTCGAGGCGAGAGCTCGCCCGAGCCTTGCGCTCGGCGATGGCCTTCACGGCGGCGACCGCCGCGTCTCGATTGCCGGTGGCGTTCCTCTCGACGAGCTGGGCGTTCTGCTCGGCCTGACGCGCGTTCGCGACGCGGGCGTTGTAGTCGGCCTGCTGCTTCGGGTCGCGGGGAGCCTGGGCCTCGATCGCCTGGCGGTCTCGGGTGGCGGCGATCCGGCTCGACGTCGCCGCCCGGAGGTCGGTCTCGCGAGCGTCGAGGTCGGCGTTGGCTCCCGTCTCCTTTGCCTCGAGGGCGTTGAGCTCCTTCTTCATGTTCGTGATCGTGGCCTGCAAGGCGCTCTCGTCCGAGAGCAGGGCGACGCGGTCCGTGAGCCTCGCGATCGCGGACTCGATGTCGGTCGCGGCCTTGCGCAGCCTCTCGAGCGCGGCGTCGGCCTCGATCTTCGCGACCTCCTCCGGAGTCACCCACTTGCTCTCGCGGCGGACGAAATCGTGGATCGGATACCAGCGCTCGGGCGGGAGCCAGGCGTCGGTCTCGAAGTGGTGGTCGAGCTTCACGAGGAGGTCGATCGCGTCCTTGCAGCTCGGGTCGATCCTGAAGGCCTCGATCGCCAGGATCGGCACCCGCACCTGCGGGAGGTGCTTGTCGATCACGAAGCGCGCGAGGTCCACGCGCCCCTGGGCGTCGTTCGCGGCGAGCTTGTCGCGGCGGGCGTTGTATTCCTGCTCGGGCGAAGGCTTCTTCTCGATCTTCTCGACCCTCGAGCGCGGGATCACGGTCGAGCCGCTCGGGAGCTTGACCTCGACCTCGTCCTTGTCCTCGCGGACGACCTCGCCCTCGATCTTCCCGCCGTTCGTGAGCGTCACCACGTCCGCCCGCGCCGCTCCGGCGAGCGCGAGGACGAGGACGAAAGACTTCGAGAGACTTCCCTTGAAGCTCATGCGGTCCCCCTGGGGCACGAAGATGATGACCGACCTCGGACGCGATTCTTCTTTTTTTTTCACCATTTGCGGGGGGATGCCCCCCCGCATTCCCCCTAGACCCCGAGCGTCGCTGGAGAGCGTGCGAGCGGTCTCTCCGGTCTTGCGCACAGGGAGCCTCCGTTCTCCCGGGGGCGGCCTCGCATCGCGGAGAGCCGGGAATTTTCATAGAGTGAGCCGGGGGAGACCCATGAAGAAACACGAGATCCAGCAAGTGAGGGCGCGTCAGGTCCTCGATTCGCGCGGGAACCCGACCATCGAGGTGGACGTGCTCCTCGACTCCGGCACCCGCGGGCGAGCGATCGTGCCCTCGGGCGCATCGACGGGCTCCCACGAGGCGCTCGAGCTCAGGGACGGGGGAGACCGCTGGCTCGGGAAGGGCGTCTCCAAGGCCGTCGAGAACGTCCAGGGAGAGATCGCCCCGCTCCTCGTGGGCTCGTGCGCGATCCACCAGACCGAGATCGACCGCCGGCTCGTGGCGCTCGACGGGACCGAGAACAAGAGCCGCCTCGGAGCGAACGCGATCCTCGGTGCCTCGCTCGCCGTCGCTCGCGCGGCGGCCGCGGACGTGGGCTTGCCCCTCTACCGCTACCTCGGAGGAGCGGCCGCGACGCTCCTCCCGGTTCCTCTCATGAACGTCGTGAACGGGGGAGCCCACGCGGACAACGGGCTCGACATCCAGGAGTTCATGATCGTTCCGCTCGGAGCGCCGACGTTCTCGGAAGCCCTCCGCTGGGGCTCCGAGACCTTCCACCAGCTCAAGAAGATCCTGAAGACCAAGGGCCTCTCGACGGCCGTGGGAGACGAGGGAGGCTTCGCTCCTCGCGTCGAGAACAACGACGCCGTCTTCGAGCTCCTGCTGCAAGCGATCCAGGCCGCGGGGCGCAAGCCCGGCACCGAGATCGCTCTCGCCCTCGACGCCGCCGCGAGCGAGTTCACCGCGGGGGGTTCGGGGGGCGCGCATAGCCCCCCGAAGGAAACCAAGTATCGAGGGAAGTCCTTCGCGAAGGCGAAGCCCGAGCTGACCGCCGACGAGCTCACGGCGCGCTACAACGAGTGGTCGGAGAAGTACCCGCTCGTCTCGGTCGAGGATGGCCTCGCCGAGGACGACTGGGACGGCTGGAAGACGCACACGCGCACGCTGGGCTCGAAGCTCCAGCTCGTGGGAGACGACCTGTTCGTCACGAACCCGACGCGGATCCGGCGCGGGATCGACGCGGGGATCGCGAACTCCGTGCTCATCAAGGTGAACCAGATCGGGACGCTCACCGAGACCCTCGCGGCGATCGAGCTCGCGAAGACGAACGGCTACACGACCGTGATCTCGCACCGCTCGGGCGAGAGCGAGGACACGACGATCGCCGACCTCGCCGTGGGGACGCAGTCCGGCCAGATCAAGACGGGCTCTCTCTCGCGGACGGACCGGGTCGCGAAGTACAACCAGCTCCTCCGGATCGAGGAGGAGCTCGGAGCGGCCGCCCGCTACGCCGGCGCCGGGGCCTTCCGGGTCCGGCGAGCCTGAGAGACCGGGAGCGCTGTCGCCCGGACGGTGGTTTCGCTTATCCTCCCGCCTCCACGGGAGAGAACCATGTCCGGAGGCGGGCTCGAAGGAGAAGCCGTCCACAACGCGGTGCCGCTCGCCGATCTCTCGGCGGTCGAGGCCGCGCTCCGCGAGGGCGCGGAGGCCCTCAAGGCCGCCGTGCGCAAGGTCCGGCCGGCGGACGTGGGTCGCGAGCTCTCGCGGCTCGCGATCGACGACGGGCGCCGGATCCTCGAGGCGGCGGACGACCGCCGCGCGAGCGCCATGCTGAGGAGCGCTCACCCGGCGGTCGGGGCGAGGGTGATCGCGAGCTGCGACCCCGCTCACGCGGGGCGCGTGCTCGGGTTCCTCCCGATCGACGTGCAGGCCTCGATCCTCGGCGGGCTCTCCCCCGAGGAGCGCAAGCGGCTCGACGACAAGCTCGCCCCGGAGGACCGGAAGCTCGTCGATCGCGTCCTCTCTTACAGGCCGTCTTCCGTGGCTCGCCTCATGACGCCCAAGATCTGGCGCTGCGAGCTCTCGAAGACGGCCGGCGAGGCCATGTCGCTGCTCAAGGAGAAGGCGAGCGACATCGAGGTCGCCGCGAACTGCTACGTCGTCTCGGGCGAGCGCCTCGTGGGAGTCGTCCCTCTCCGGGAGCTGGCCATCGCCGACCCGGCCGCGACGCTCGAGACTCTCATGGTCAAGGACGTGATCTCGGTCCACGAGGACGCCGAGCGAGGCGACGCCGCCGAGATCATCTCGACGCACAACTTCCTCTCGTTGCCCGTCACGGACCATGAGGGCCACCTCGTCGGAGCGGTGACGGTCGACGACCTCCTCGACTCGGCGATCGCGAAGGTCGGGGCCGGCCTGCTCAACCAGGGCGGCGTGGCGGGCAAGGTCGCGGGGGCCGTGCCTTACTTCCAGACCTCGCTCCCCCGCGTCGTGAGGAGCCGGATCACCTGGCTCGTGCTCCTGTTCGTCGCGGAGACCGCCACGGGCACGGTCCTCCGCCACTTCGAGGTCGAGCTCCAGAAGTGGGTCCAGCTCGCGTTCTTCATCCCGCTCCTCATAGGAACGGGAGGAAACGCCGGCTCCCAGACCGTCTCGACGGTGATCCGCGCGCTCGCGCTCGGGGAGGTGCGCCTGCGCGACGTGCTCCGCGTCGTCTCG
>JACQDU010000574.1 GCA_016200955.1 bacterium | reverse complement strand
CTGGTCGAAGGCGCGCTGGGCGAACGCCCGCGCCTTGTCCTTCTTGAGCTCGAGGAGGAGGCCCCGCGCCTGGGCCGCGTCCCTCTCCGAGGGCCCGAGCTCGAGGAGGCGCTCGAGGTCCTCGAGGGCGCCGTCGAGCTCGCGCTTCTTGTAGCGGAGAACGGCCCGGAGCTTCCGCGCGCGCGCGTAGCGAGGGTTCAGGTCCACCGCTCGCGTGGCGTCGGCGAGCGCGCCCTCCGTGTCGCCCAGGTCGCTCCGGATGTAGCCGCGCGCGCAGCAGGCCGCGGCGTCTCCCGGGACGAGCTCGATCGCCCGCGACACGTCCGCGAGCGCTCCTTCCGGGTCGCCGTTCTCGTAGCGCGCCGTCGCGCGGTTCTCCCAGGCGACCGCGAGCCTCGGGTCGAGCTCGAGGGCGCGCGAGAGGTCGGCGATCGCCCCGTCCAGCTCGTGCGCGAGGACGCGAGCCGTCCCCCGCGTGCTCCACGCGAGGACGAGCCTCGCGTCGAGCGCGATCGCTCGCGTGCAGTCGGCGATCCCGCCCTCGTGGTCGCCCTTCTGGTTCCTCGCCTCGCCCCGGCTCGCCCAGGCCTTCGCGTTCTTCGGGTCGAGCTCGATCGCGCGCGCGCAGTCGGCGATCGCGGCGTCGTATTCCTTCCGGTCGATCCTCGCCCGCGCGCGCGAGACAAGCTCCGAGGCGCTCAGCCCGACGGGCGCGGGCTTCGCGGGCTCGCTCGCATCGCGGAAGACGAACGCCGCCGCGGCGCCCGCCGTCGCGATGATGAAGATGAAGATGATGAGAGAAGAGACGATGAGAGCGCGTCTCCTCCCCGGCTTCCTCCCGTGCTCCGAGAGAGCCAGCGCGAGCGCCCCTCCGTCCGGGAAGCGCTCCCCGGGCGCGTGAGCGAGCGCGCGCTCGACCGTGCTCGCGAGCGCCGGGCCGACCTCCGGCCGGACCTCGAGGAGAGGGGTCATCTCCCGGCACTCGAGCTTCTTCAAGTAGCCGATGAGGCCCTGCCCGCCGAAGGGCCGCTCGCCCGCGAGGCACTCGTAGAGGATCGCGCCGAGCGAGAAGACGTCCGCGGGAGGCCCGACGGTCCGGGCGTCGTCGATCTGCTCGGGCGCCATGTAGCCGTAGGTCCCCGCGCTCGCCCCGGCGTCTGTGAGCGCCGCGCTCTGGCTCGCCCCGGGGAGGTCGTGGCGGAAGTGCTTCGCGAGGCCCAGGTCGGCGACGAAGGCGCGTCCTCTCCCGTCGAAGAGGACGTTCGCCGGCTTCAAGTCGCGGTGGACGATCCCTCGCGCGTGCGCGCGCCCGAGCGCCCGCGCGAGCCTCTCGACCAGCGCGCGCGCCTCCTCGACCGGGAGAGGGCCGCGGCGGAGGCGCTCTCTCAGCGTCGCTCCTTTAAGGAACGGCATGACGATGAAAGGCCGGCCCGCCTCGGCCCCCGAGTCCAGGAGAGGAACGAAGCCGTCCTCCTCCCCCAGGCTCGAGAGGAGCCTCCGCTCGCGCTCGAACCGGTCGAGCCCCTCCGGGCTCTCCTGCGAGAGCAGCTTGAGCGCGAGCTTCGCCCCGTCTTCCCTGCGAGCGAGGTAGACGGCTCCCATGCCGCCCCTCCCGATCTCGAAGAGCACTTCGTAGCCCCCGACTCGCATGCTCCGAGAATAGCGTGCGCTCTCCCTCTCGCCAACTCAACGCGCCGACTCCCAGGATCGCTCCTCGTCGGATTGACCCTTTGGAACGCTCCTTTCCGCCTTTCGTTCTCTCCTTCGAACGCATCGCCCGCCGCTTTCCCGTAACACCTGCCGCCGCCGTCCGTGGCTCTCCCCTTGCGGAAGCCCTCTCCTGGAGGTGTCCCATGGAGAGAACGTCCCGAACGATGAGAGCGAGCCTGCTCGCTCCTCTCGCGATCGCGCTTCCCCTGGCTCTCGCGCCCATCGCGCGAGGGGCAGAACCGGGCGCCACGAACACGGAGAGCGCCGCGAGCGCCGTCTCTCCGGCGGTTCCCTCGATCCCGATCGAGCTCGACCCGGCCGCCGCTCTCCCGAGGCCGGACGAGCCCGTGGGAGGGCTCTTCTTCGAGCTCTTCCTGCTCACGGTGATCATCGCCGCGATCGTGATCGTGACGATCGCGATCTGCGAGGCGACTCACCACCACGTCCTGCACGAGTGCGAGGAGTGCTACCACCACCGGACGGCGCCTCCGCCGCCGCCGTCGCCGCCTCCTCCTCCCTCGCCGCAGCCGGGGAGCTGAAGTCATGAGAGCGAAGCTCGTCGTCGGGCTCGCGGTCGCGCTCGCGGGCTGCGTCTCCTCGCCCGCCGTCTCCGAGTTCCACGCGGACGTGCGCTTGCGCGCGGACGCGAACGTCGCGGCGGTGACGAGCGAGCTCCCGTTCTTCCCCTCCCCGGAGGAGCGCGACTGCGGCCCGTCCGCGCTCGCGACCGCGCTCGCCTGCTCGGGCGTGCCCGCGAGCCCGGACGACCTGCGCGAGGAGCTCTTCTCTCGCGAGCGCGGCGGCACGCCTGCCTCCGCTCTCGTGCGAGCGGCGCGGCGCCGCCACGTCTTCGCTCTCGTGAGGGAGAAGTGGTACCTCGACGACCTCGAGGCGTGGATCCGCGCGGGCGTGGCCCCGATCATCTGCATCTCGACCGAGCCGTTCTCGCCGGGCTTCCACTTCGTGCTCCTCAAGGGCTACGACGAGCAGGGCCGGACGGTCCTCTTCCAGGACCAGGGTCGGAAGGACGCGACCATGAGCATGGACGAGCTCTTCCCGCGCTGGTGCGCCGCCTCCGGGTGGGCCGTCGTCGTGTGCTCGCCCTCCATCGTCTTGCCCCGAGGAGAGTGCGGTCTCACCGCGAGAGAGCTCGGAGCGCTCGGCTGGCTCGCCGAGCAGCAAGGCGACCTGTTCGCCGCCCGGAGGCACTACCGCTCCGCGCTCGCCCGCGACCCCGGCTTCGAGTCGGTCGCGCACAACCTCGCCAACGTCGAGAGAGCGCTCGCCGGGCGCTCGCCGGAACGGTGATCGGCCCGACGACGTCGGGCGAGCGAGGCGGAGCGTGCTCGGCCGTCCCGGCTTCGCCTAGACTCAGCGTTCATGAAGGGCGGTCGTCGGGATGAGCTCGCGATCCTCCGCCGGCTCCGGGAGGTGACCTGCCTCCTGTCGGGCGACGCCGATCCCAAACGGCTCGTCCCGACCGTGCTCGACCACGCGATCGGCCTCGTGGGAGCCGAGCGGGGCTTCGTCGTCGTCCTGGTCGCGGGGCCTCCGGCCCGCTTCGAGGTCGCCGCTGCCCGGAGCCTCGACCGCGAGGACATCCGCCAGCCCGAGCTCAAGCTCTCGCGCTCGATCGTCGAGCGCGTCGCCCGGGGAGAGAAGGCCGAGCTCGTCCTCGACGCGCAGGCGGACGAGAGCGTGCGCAACGTGACGTCCGTCAAGGAGCAGGAGCTTCGCTCGATCCTGTGCGTCCCTCTCCGCGTCCACGGCAGGTCCCTCGGCGTCGTCTACGTGGACCACCGCTTCCACACGGGCAAGTTCGACGAGGGCGACCTCGCGACGCTCGAGGCGTTCGCCGTCCCCGCGGCGATCGTCCTCGACGCGGCGACGCGCATGGAGGAGCTCAAGCGGCGCGGCGACGAGCTCGCGACCCGCGTGGCGACGATCGAGCGCCTCAGGGCCGACCTCGCCGCCAGCTACAAGAAGCGCTCCTCCGAGGCGAACCGCCTCCTCGACGAGGTCGCGCGGAGCGCCCGGGCCGCGTCGTCGGTGGAGCCGATCCCGGGGCTCATCGGGCGCTCGGGCGTCATGAAGCGCCTCGTGCAGCTCGTTCGCCGCGTCGCTCCCTCGGACGTCCCGGTCCTCGTCGCGGGAGAGTCGGGCAGCGGCAAGGAGCTCGTCGCGCGCGCTCTCCACGACCTCTCGAAGCGTCGGGGCGGGCCCTTCCTCGCCGAGAACTGCGCCGCGCTCGCCGACCCGCTCCTCGAGAGCGAGCTCTTCGGCCACGAGCAAGGCGCCTTCACCGGAGCCGTGAAGCAGCACCAGGGGCTCTTCGAGGCGGCGCGCGGGGGCACTCTCCTCCTCGACGAGGTCGGCGAGATGAGCCCGAGCCTCCAGGCGAAGCTCCTCCGGGTCGTCCAGGAGCACGAGGTGCGGCGCGTCGGCGGCGGGCATTCGATCCCCGTGGACGTGAGGATCGTGACCGCGACCCATCGCGACCTCGAGGCCATGGTCGCGAGCGGCGCCTTCCGCGCCGACCTCTTCTACCGGCTCAACGTCATGAGGATCGACGTGCCCCCGCTGCGCGAGAGGGTCGAGGACCTGCCCGCGCTCCTCGATCACTGCCTCGAGAAGGCGAGCGACGGCCGCACGATCCGCGTCGAGCCCCAGGCCCGCGAGCTCCTGCTCGCCTACTCCTGGCCCGGGAACGTGCGCGAGCTCGAGAACGAGGTCCGTCGCCTCGTCGTGCTCGCCGAGGACGGAGTCGTCCGCCCCGCGCTGCTCTCGCCTCACCTCCTCGGGCGCCTCGGCAGCGGGCCCTCCCGGGCCGCGGCCGCGGCGCCCGAGGAGGACAAAGACGACGTCCCGCTCCGGGGCGTGTGGCGGCTCGACGAGCTGGAGAAGGAGATGGTCCTGCGCGCTCTCCGACGCGCGG
>JACQDU010000573.1 GCA_016200955.1 bacterium | reverse complement strand
TTCGCGACCTTCGTAGTCGTGATGGATTGGTCGATCGAGTCATTGAAGATCGAGCGTGCCGGGACTCGCCCTCGATCATCAATGTTCAATGATCAATGGACCGATCGACCAATACGCGCATCGTGTGGGCCTTGTCAACTGCGGAGAGCTGTGACGAATGGTGAGACGGCCGCGGTCACGGCCGCTCCCGGGAGGGCGGACTCCCCCCGGGAGCGGCCGCGACTCTCAGCGAGCGAGGCCGGCCGTGATCCCGGCTCCGAGCACGGGCCACTCCTCCGTGGGCATCGACTCACCCAGGTAGAGCGAGAAGCCCACGACTTTCGCCGTCAGCATGTCGGCGACGTATTCGGCGGCCGAGACGTACTTCCTCGCGCCGCCCCCCCAGATCCCGATCGTCGGGAAGACCTCGGACTTCGACCAGCCGAGCTTGACCGCGGCGTCCATGCAGAGCGTCGGCTCGTAGATGTCGTACTCGTTCCAGTAAGCCTGCGGCATGTAGACGAACGAGCCCGTGCGCCACGCCTTCCAGTCGAGGTCGGCCAGGTCCGCGCGCCCGTAGGAGCTCACCGCCGCCGGCAGATCGGGAGCGGCCACGCGGAAGGCTTTCACGAACTTGTCGGAGCGCGCGTAGGCGACCGGGTCCCACGAGCCGTCGGGAGCGGTGTACTTGTACTCGGCCTCGGCGTCGGCGATGTAGAAGTCGAGGCCCCACTTCTTGACGAGGCTCGCTCCGAGAGCGGCCTCCTCCTCGGGGCTCGTGCGGACGGGAGCCCAGCCTCCGACCAGGAAGCCCATCGAGCGCAGGGCGCCGATCCAGCCGGCGGCGAAGGCGTCCTCGGTCTCCTTGATCGTCGTGAGGCCGTCGTGGATCTGGACCGTGACCCAGAGGAAGCCGGCCTTCTTCGCGGCCGCTCCGTGGACCGAGGGAGCGAAGGCATCCGGATGCCAGACCCAGACGCCCGCTCCGCCCCAGAGCTTCGGGACCGACGGCGGCGGCGGCGTGCCCGGAACGGGAGAGCCGCTGAACGCTCCCTTCACGCGGAGCTCGGTCACGTAGAAGTACTCGCTCGTCGTCTTGACCGCGGCGACGTAGCGGTAAGCCGTGGAACGCATGATCGTCGCCGAGAAGGTGGACTTGAAGGGCAGCGTGCTCGAGTCCTGCGTCGCGAGGACGACGTGGCTCTTGGACATGTCGGCGTCGTTCGAGGCCCAGATCGCGAAGTTGTGCCGCGTGGCCGGCTGGTCGAGCTCCTGCCGCGTCACGAGCTCGATCTTCTCTATGAGAGCCGGGGCTCCGAGGTCCACCTGGATCCAGGGAGCGCCGTCCGTCCCCGAGGGCGACCAGCCCGTCGTCACGAGGCCGTCGGTCGCCTTCGCCGCGTCGTAAGACGGAGACCAGATCGTGGAAGCGGACGTGGGCTTCCCGAGCGCGAGGTTCGCCGGGCTCGAGAGGCCGCGGTAGCTCCAGAGGATCGGCTGGCCCAGCTTCAAGCTCTCGCCCACCTTGCCCGGCATGAATTTCTTCATGCCGTAGCGGCGGAGCTCGAAGTGGAGCCGTGCGCCTTGCACGGCGACCTTCTCACCCGCCTTCACGACCGTGCCCACACCGCGCGGGCTCGCGATCCCCGAGAGGTGCGACTCGTAGCCGAGCGCGTGCTTCACGATCACGAGAGAGCCCGAGGCGTAGGTGATCTTCCCCGCTCCCGGCGAGCCGACGACCCGGCCCTTCGCGCCCGAGATCTCGAGCGTGGGCGTCTTCGTGTCGCCCGTGATCGCGACGATCTTCCCGGTCTCCGGATAGACGAAGTCGGATGCCAGGGCCGGCGTCGCGACGAGCAGCGTCGCCAGGGCCGCGAGAGTTCCCGTGAGACGAGTCATGGTTCTCCTCCTTGCTCGTCTCCGAGAGCACGATCGGGGCCGTGAGACAACTCCTCGCGGAAGCGGCTCGTGCGTCGAGCGGAGCCTGTCGGCGTACCGCCAGCGTTGGGCCTCCGACGTGTCTCGTCTCACGCTCGAGGCGAGAGGACCTAGGGCTCGCCGCCCTCGATGCCGAAGTGCTTGAGCTTGTAATAGAGCGACGTCCGCGGGATCGCGAGGATCTCCGCCGCGCGCGCCTTGTTCCCCTGCGCGACCCGGAGCGCCGCGAGGAGCGCGCGCCGCTCGCTCTCCTCGAGCGTCAAGGGCGCGCTCTCCGGAGCCGCGGCCTCGGGCACGGGGGAAGCGCTCCCGCGGAGGACGTCGGGCGAGAGGTCCTCGCGCGAGACGATCTCTCCCTTGAGCGCGAGGATCCGCTTCACCTCGTTCTCCAGCTCGCGCACGTTCCCGGGCCACGCGTACGAGAGGAGCGCGCGCAGCGCCTCGGGCGAGAGCCTGGGAGCGCTCGTCTTCCCCGCCTGGGCGAGGTTCCTCGCGAACACGTGGTCGAGCAGGAGAGGGATGTCGTCTCGCCGCTCGCGAAGGCTCGGGAGCCGGACCGCCACGACGTTCAGCCGGAAGTAAAGGTCCTCCCGGAAGAGGCCCTTCTTGACCATGCCCTCAAGGTCGCGGTGAGTCGCGGCGATCACCCTCACGTCCACCGGGATCGTGTCGCCGCCGCCTATGCGCCGGATCCTCCGCTCCTCGAGCACGCGGAGGAGCTTCGCTTGCCCGCCCGCCGTGAGCTCGCCGACCTCGTCTAGGAAGAGAGTGCCCGCGTTCGCCATCTCGAAGAGCCCGAGCTGGCGCTTCGTCGCTCCCGTGAACGATCCCGGCTCGTGGCCGAACAGCGTGCTCTCCACGAGGGTCTCCGGGATCGTCGAGCAGCTCTCGGAGACGAACGGCCCCTTCGAGCGCGGGCCCTCGAAGTGGATCGCGCGCGCGACGAGCTCCTTCCCCGTGCCGGACTCTCCCCGGATGAGCACGGAGACATCCGAGCCCTTGACCCTCTCGAGGAGCCGGTAGAGCTCCTGCATCGACTTCGACCGCCCGACGATCTCTCCCATGCGCGAGCGCGCGTCGAGCTGGCTGCTCGTGAGGTCGAGCTGCGCGCGCACTCTCCCGAGCTCGTCTCCCGTCCGCGCGAGCTCGACCTCGAGGCGCCTCGCGAGGTCCTCCGCCCGCGAGCGCGCCTCGCCGAGGTCGCGGTGGTCGCGCGCCGCGTGCGCGTGCAGGCGAGCGTTCTCGACGGCGACGGCGGCGTGCTCCGCGAGCGCGACGAAAGCGGGCAGGTCCGCTTCCGGGAAGGCGGACTCGCCGAAGCGGTTGTCGAGGTAGAGCACTCCCTCGACTCCCCTCGGGCGCGGGCTCTTGAACGGCACGCAGACGATCGAGCGGACCTGGCACTCCGCGACCGAGCTCTTGTCCGCGAGGTCGGGCTCGATGAGAGCGTCGCGCACGAGGACCGGCGCCGCCTGCGCGATCGCCTTCCTGATGACGGTCGAGGAGACCTGGAACTCCGGCCGCCTGACCGAGGCGCGGTCGAAGTTCCGCGCGGCCGCGACTCGAAGGCCCGAGGGGAGCGCCTCGGCCTCGCTCGAAGCGGCGCCGCTCCGCGCGTCCTCGTCTCCCGAGAGCAGGACGAACCCGCGCTCGGCCTTCGTGGCCTCGATCGCCGCGTCGAGGACGGCGGAGACGACCTTCTCGGGGTCGCGCTCGTGCACGAGCCGGTGCGCGACGGAGAAGAACGTCTCGAGGAGGGCCCGGTCTCGCTTCTGGCGAGCCTCGGCGCGCCGCGCGTCCTCGGCCGCCGCGACGCGGACGACCACGCGGCTCGCGGAGGCTTCCTTTCCCGGAGACGTCGTGAGAGAGAGAGCCGCCCGCGCCCGCTCGGAGAACGCGAGCGCGCGCTCGAGGTCGCCCGCCGCGCGCGCCGCGGCGATCGCGTTCTCGAACAGACGGACCGCGTCGGCGATCCGGCCTCGCGCGCGCTCCTCGTGGCCGAGTCGCCGGTTCAGCTCCGCGTCCTCGAGGAGAGCCTCGGCCTCGAGGCCCGGGCTCGCGGCGGCGCGCGCGGCCGACACGGCGCGGTCCAGGAGGAGAAAGGCCTGGTCGAGCTTCCCCGCGAGCTTGAGGGCGCGCACCAGCTCGAGGAGAGCCTCGGC
>JACQDU010000572.1 GCA_016200955.1 bacterium | reverse complement strand
GGCGGACGACCTCGTCATGCCCGAGCCCTTCAAGAACCCGAAGCAGGTCGTCCCGACGATCTGGGTCATCGACCCGCAGGGAAAGGTCCGCAAGGAGTTCGAGGGCGGGGCGTCCGACCAGATGCTCTACGCGGCGCTCCTCGACCTCCGGCGAGGCGGCAACGGCGATGTCGAGCCGGAGGCGCTGCCCTTGTCCTGTTACGGAGTCGAGGACTCGGGGATCGAGATGGGGCTCTGCTACCTTCTCCTCATCGCGGGCGTCCTCTACTACCCGATGGCTCTCCTCATGTCGACGATCCTCACGAGCTGCACGGTCGGCTTCCAGTATCCGGCGGGCTTCGAGGCGATCGCGAAGACGAGCCGCGATTACGTGTTCGTCGTCCTGTTCCTGGGAGCCCTCCTGCTCGCGGGAGAGGTCCTCGCGACCGGGATCTCGATCGTCGCGCGCAACCACATCCCCTGGGTGATCGCGTGGCCGCTCGCCGGGTTCACGAGGTGGTGGATCTCGTGCTACGGCGCGCTCGTCATGTGCTATGCGCTCGGCCGCTTCTACGTGAGGAACGGAGCGGCGCTCGGCTGGCTGGCCCCGAGCCAGGAGGCGCCCGCGAGCCCCGACTCCATGAACTGGAAGCCGCCCGGAGCGGGAGCGCCCCCGGTGCCACCCATGCCCGAGGCGCCCCGCTACGTCCCCGAGCCGGGCCCTCTCGGGAAGGCGTGGGACGCCTTCAGGAAGCTGCCCAAGGCCGTCGACATCGGCGTCGCCGTCGTCTCTCTCGTCCTCGCGGTGCAGGGCGTGCGCGCCGAGATGGCCCAGTGGTCGTTCGACGCGGACGTCGGGCGCTGCGTGGGCGACCTGAACCGCATGCACGTCGACGTGAAGGCGAGGCTCATCGAGGGCTTCGCGAAGCGCGGCTACCTCGTCTCGCAGGATGAGATCCAGCTCGTCGGGATCGATCCGGACAACTCGCCTCCGGTCGCGATCGTCAACGTGAAGTCGCCCGGATCGGGCGTCTACCTCCGCTGCTCGGTGTTCTTCGGCCACGCGAGCGGCGGCGGCGGCGGCTTCGAGTGGTTCCAGGACGCGAAGGACCCGCGGATCTGGCCGGCTCCCAAGACGCGCGAGTCGTTCCGCATGATCTTCGCGGTGGGCGGCGCGTTCCTCGCGCTCGCGTTCGGCCTCAAGGCGTTCTACTTCGAACGGCCGACGTAGCGCTCCGGCAGCTCAGCGGCGCCCCGAGAGCGCGGCTTCGAGAACGGGAGAGAGAAGGCCCGCGGCGAGCTCGTGCCCTCTCGCGTTCCAGTGAGTGTCGCGCGGGATGTAGAGCCCGCCCTGGCTCCCTTGCTCGCGGAAAGCGGGGAGCACGTCCACGACCGGCACCGAGAGCGCCTGCGCGAGCTCCTTCAACTTCCGCTGCGGCTGCTCGAGGTCGTAGTCGTTCTCGTCGAGCGAGTAAGCGGCGCAGACGCGCGAGCGGAGCGTCGCGTCCACCTGGATCTCGTCGGGGATCACGAGCACGACCGGCGCCGCTCCGGCGGAGCGCGAGCTCTCGACGATCCCTTTGAGATGCTCTCCCACGAGACGCCAGGCCTCGTCGAGAGGAGGGCGCGCGGAGGCTCCCTTCCGCCACTGCTCGAGGCGAGTCCACTCGATGTCGAGGTAGCGCTCGTCGCTCGCGGTGCCCTGCGCGCCGGCCTTCCTGAACTTCCTCGGGTGAGCGATCCGCTGGTAGGCGTCGGTCGCCTCGATGATCTGGAAGAGCTTCGACTGCATGAGGAGTCTCTTCCTGAGAGACATCTCGCGCTTCTCCGAGCGGAGCGCGTGGTCCGCGTCCACGACCCAGCGATCGAGCGTGAGCGTCTCGAGCACGTCGTTCCCGACGAAGAAGCAGAGGACGACGGCGTCGGGCGAGAGCGGGAGCGCGTAGTGTTCGAGCATCGCGCGCTCGTGGTTCGTCCCGAAGCCCGGCGCTCCCGTGTTGATCGCGCGGACCTTCCCCGCCTTCGCCGCGAGCGCGCGCTCGCAGCGCTCGGGGAACGTCTCCTCGAAGGGGAGGAGCGCGGCGTAGAGAAAGGAGTCTCCCAGGAAGACGACGCGCGTTTCTCCCTCGGGCTTCTTCTCCGGAAAGTCCTCGGAGTCGCGGAAGCCGAGCGAGTTGATCGAGACGAACCCGTTGACCTTGTCCTTGAAGCCCGGCCGGCAGCGGTGGTGGCAGTAAGGATCCTCGAGATACTCGGGCTCGCTCGCGTTCACGGGACCCGGGTGAGCGATCCGCACGAAGACCTCCGCCAGCGCGAGCGCCAGCACCAGCGCCGCCCCGTAGAGAGCGAGCTTCATGAAGATCCGCCGCGCGCTCGAACGCTTCTTCGCGGGCGCCGCGGGAGTCTTCTCGCCCGGCGCGCTCGCGCTCGGCGCCTCCGTCTCGCGAGGGACCTCGGAGGCTTCGTCTCCGCCAGCGCTCACGGCTTCCTCGCGAGGAGGCCCTCGAGCACGGGCTCGAGGAGGCCCGCCGCGAGCTCGTGCCCGCGCGCGTTCCAGTGAGTGTCGAGCTCGAGGTAGACGCGCTCCGACCTCGCGCGCTCGCGGAAGGCGTCGAGCACGTCGACGCAGGGCACGTCGAGCGCCCGGCAGAGCTCGGCGACCTTCCGCTGGGGCTGCTCGAGGTCGTAGTCCGCGAGGTCGAGCTTGAGGGCCTCGACGATGCGCGTGCGCAAGCTCGCGTCGACCTGGATCTCGTCCGGGATCACGAGGACGACCAGGGGAGCTCGCGCTCGCCGCGAGGTCTCGACGATCCCGCGCAGGTTCTCCTCGATCGCGCGCCAGCCCTCGTCGAGGGGGGGTCTGTCCGAGGCCCCTCTCTGCCATTGCTCGAGGCGGGTGGCCTCGACGGCCTCGTACATTTGCTGCGCGAGAGGGACGAAGCCGCTCCTCACCCTGGCGGTCTCGGCGAGCTTCCGGTGAGCGAGCCTCTGGTAGAGCTCGGTCGCCGAGATCCGCTGGTAGAGCTTCGAGCAGGCGAGCGCCCGCTTCCAGCGGGAGTCCTCGCGCTTCTCGAGGTGGAGCACGTGTCCCTCGTCGGCCCAGACTCCCGCGGTCGTGAGGACGTCCGTCACGTCGTTCCCGACGAAGAAGCAGAGCACGACCAGATCGGGAGAGAGAGCGAGGCCGTGGTGCTCGAGGATCTCGCGCTCGTGGTTCGTCCCGTAAGCCGGACAGCCCGAGTTGATCGCCCTCACCCTGCGCCCGGTCCTCGCCGCGAGGAGGCGCTCCGACTGCTTCGGGAGGACGTCTCTCTCGTCGAGGCGCGCGGCGTAGAGAAAGGAGTCTCCCAGGAAGAGAACGCGCGTCTCTCCCTCGGGCTTCTTCTCCTGGAAGTCTTCCGAGTCGCGGAAGCCGAGCGAGTTGATCGCGACGCGCCCGTCCTCGCTCCGGAAGCCGGGCGACGGCCGGCGCGTGCCCCACTCGTCGTGCTCGTATCCGGGCTCGAACGGGTTGATCGGACCCGGGTGGACGACGCGCACGATCACTTCGCCGAGCGCGAGCGAGAAGACGATCGATCCCGAGAACACGAGCGCGCGCAGGAGCCACCGCCGGCGCCGGGGTCTCGTGCTCTCATCCTTCATCGGGAGAGCCGCCCGGTCTCCAGCTAGACCTTCTTTCCCTTGAGGGCCTGATCCACGGTCTCGACCGGGATCTCGAGCGCGTTCCCGAGACGGCGGAGAAGCTCGTGCTCCTTGCCCGTGAGCTTCTTGTCCGCGCGCACGATCTGGACGACGGCGCGGAACAGCGAGAGGCGCGCTTCCGGGTGATGCGGCTTCGCGATCCCGGCCGACTTCCCCGACTTCACGTCGTCGAGGATCTCCTTCGCCTCGCTGGGCAGGAGCTTGAGCGTCGCCGCGTGCTTCTCGAGCAGCGCCGACTCCTCGGCCGAGATCTCGCCGTCCACGAGAGCCGCGATCGCCAGCGTCTGGAAAAGCGTTCGGTTGTCCACGTGCGCCTCCAGGACGGGATTATAGAGAAAAACGAAGAAGCCACGGGTCCTTCCCGTGGCTTCCTGCACTCCCGCATTTCGCATTCGGCGAATGCCGACATCGGCGAGACGCTTGAGCGGAGCTACGCGCTGAAGCTGTGCCCGCAGCCGCAGCCGCCCGTGGCGTTCGGGTTCTCGATCTTGAACCCGGCGCCGCCGAGCTGCTCGACGTAGTCGACCCGGATTCCCTTGAGATACATGAGGCTCTGGGGATCGACGAGGACGTTGAAGCCGTCCTGCGCGAAGATCTCGTCGCCGTCGCGCTTCTCGTCGATCGTGAGGCCGTACTGGAAGCCCGCGCAGCCGCCGCCCTCGACGAAGACGCGGAGGTGCTTCGTCTCCGGCTTCTCTTCTTCCTTGATGAACTCGCGCACCTTCGCCTGAGCGCGCTCGGTGAGAGTCACGCCGGCCTTCGTCCCGGGAGCGGCCGTCGCCGCGCCGTGCGAGTGGCCATGTTCGTGGCCGTGTTCGTGGCCGTGTTCGTGGCCATGCTCGTGGCCATGCTCGTGGCCATGGCCGTGCGCGTGGTCGTGATCGTGGTCGTGGCCCATGTCCGCTCCTGGCGCGCGTGTCTTCGTCCTGCGGGGGGGTCCACGCGAAACGCCCTCGCAGCAAGAAAGGGAACTGACTTCATACTATATCAGGCGCCCTGGAGAATTCACTAGCGCCCTGCGGCGGGAGGTTCTCGGGATCGATGCGCGACGGGCCGCAAGGCGCAAGTGAATCATTGCACCACCGCGTTCGCCTTCGGCGATGCTGAATCACCTAAGTCGTCAGGAAGACGTCCTCTCCCTCGACGGTGACGGCGAAGCAAGCCTGCTTGATGTTCGGATTCATCGTGGAAGCTCCGGTCGCGACGTCGTAGGTCCACCCGTGCCAGGGGCAAGTCACGTGAGTCCCCTGGATGAAGCCCTCCGCGAGCGGCCCGCCCCGGTGAGCGCAGACGTTGTCGATCGCCGTGACCTTCCCTGCGACCTTGAAGAGCGCGACCTGCTTCCCGGCCGCGGCGACGGTGATCGCGCCGCCCTCCGGGATGTCCGCCGCGCGAGCGACCTTGAGCTTCTCTCCCATGTCGTCTTCCTCTCAGGGCCGAGATCCTACGAGGAGGTCGCGGGAACGGCCAGCGCGGGCGCTCGCACGTTCGCGGGGGGCTGGTAGGATCTCCGCTCCTCGCACCTCCCAGGAAATCTCCATGGACAGGTTGATCGTCGCCCTCATCTGCTTCTTCCGGATCCTCCTCGCGCGACCCTTGCCGGTCGAGAGGCTTCCCAAGGGAGCCTTGCCGCGGCCGGCTCCCGTGCCGCTCCCGTTGACGACGAGCGCTCCCGCGCCCGTGGCGCCGGTGCCCGTCGTCGAGACGAAGCCTGCCGTCGACGTCGCCAAGGAGAGAGCGCAAGCCTTCGAGGGCGGAGCGTTCTTCCTGCTCACCACGCTTCAACGCGAAGGGAGGCTCGTCGATTTCCTCATGGAGAAGATCGACGGATACGACGACGCCCAGGTCGGCGCGGCCGTGCGAGGGATCCACGCGGGCTGCAAGAAGGCGCTCGCCGACGCCTTCGCCCTCGAGCCGATCCTCGCCGGAGCGGAGGAGAGCCCGGTCACGATCCAGCCCGGCTTCGACGTGCGCTCGGTGCGTCTCACGGGGAACGTCGTCGGCTCGCCTCCCTTCAAGGGGACGCTCAAGCACCACGGGTGGCGCGGGAAGACGGCGAAGCCGCTCGGGCCGTCCGACGGAGCCGACCTCTCCGTGGTCGCTCCTGCGGAGGTCGAGCTTTGAGCGCGAAGAAGCGCGACTCCTCCGGCCGCTCGTCTTCCTCGGATGGCGATGAGAGGAGAGACGGGCCGCGATTCATCGTCGGGATCGACCTCGGCACGACGAACTGCGCCGTCGCTTACGTGGACTTGCTGGAAGAAGAGCCGGGTGTCCGGTCGTTCGCGATCCCTCAGCTCGTGAAGCCGGGCGCGGTCGAGGCGCACCTCACGATGCCTTCGTTCGTCTACCTCGCGGGAGAGCACGACTTCCCCGAGGAGAGCCGGAAGCTCCCTTGGGACGATCCCGGCCCCGGGATCGCCGGCCTCCTCGCGCGCGAGCAGGGAGCGAAGGTCCCCGCGCGCCTCGTCTCGTCCGCGAAGTCGTGGCTCTGCCACGCGGGAGTGGACCGGAGAGCGCGCATCCTCCCCTGGGGCCTCGACGATCCCTCGAGCGCCGCGCTGCCGAAGCTCTCTCCCCTCGAGGCGAGCGCGCGTTACCTGGATCACATGCGGCGCGCGTGGGACCACGAGGTCGCGAAGGGCGAGCGGGCGCTCGAGCTCGCGCGCCAAGACGTGCTCCTCACTGTGCCGGCGAGCTTCGACGCGGTCGCTCGCGAGCTCACGGTCGAGGCGGCGACGATCGCCGGCCTCGCTCGCGTGACTCTCCTCGAGGAGCCGCAGGCTGCCTTCTACTCGTGGCTCGAGCGGCAAGGCGAGAGCTGGCGGAGGAAGCTCGCGCTCGGAGATCTCGTGCTCGTCTGCGACGTCGGCGGCGGGACGACGGACTTCTCGCTGATCTCCGTCTCGCAGGAGCAGGGGAACCTCGTCCTCGAGCGCACGGCGGTCGGCGAGCACCTCCTCCTGGGCGGCGACAACATGGACGTTGCGCTCGCTCACGTCCTCGCGGAGCGGCTCCGCTCGAAGGGGACGAACCTCGACCCGTGGCAGTCGCGCGGCCTCTGGTATGCGTGCCGTCAGGCGAAGGAGGAGATCCTCTCGAGCGAGAAGGAGATCTCTCCCGTCGTCGTCCTGGGGCGCGGCTCGAAGCTGATCGGCGGGACCATCAAGACCGAGCTCACGCGAGCCGACGTGAGCGCGACGATCGTCGAGGGCTTCTTCCCGAGAGTCGCGGCCGACGCTCGCCCGGTGCTCCGCCAGAGGACGGGCCTCCAGGAGATCGGCCTTCCCTTCGAGCCCGACGCGGCGGCGACGAAGCACCTCGCGCGCTTCCTCGGGCGCCACGGTCCCGAGGGGGGCTTGGCGAAGCCGACCGCGCTCCTCTTCAACGGCGGAGTCTTCCGCGGCGCCGCCCTCCGCGAGAGGACGCGCGAGGTCCTCGACTCCTGGCTCGTCTCATCGGGCGCGAAGCCAGTTTCGGTGCTCGAGGGGGAGGACCTCGACCTCGCGGTCGCGCGAGGCGCCGCGTATTACGGCCTCGTGCGCCGCGGGCGTGGCGTGAGGATCCGGGGCGGCACGGCTCGCGCCTATTACGTCGGGATCGCGAGCGCGATGCCCGCCGTCCCGGGCGTGCCTCCTCCGCTCAAGGCGCTCTGCGTCGCCGGAATGGGGATGGAGGAGGGCACCGAGGTCGCCGTTCCCGGCCGCGAGTTCGCTCTCCTCGTGGGCGAACCGGCCGAGTTTCGCTTCCTGGGCTCCACGGTCAGGAAAGATGACCGGCCCGGCACCCTCGTCGATCGCTGGGAGGAGGGCGAGATCACCGAGCTTGCCCCTCTCGAGACCGCGCTCGAGGACTCGGGCAAGGCGGGAGCGACGGTTCCCGTCACGCTCCACGCTCACGTCACGGAAGTCGGGACGCTCGAGGTCTCCTGCGTCGCCCGCGACGGGAGGCGCTGGAAGCTCTCCTGGAACGTGAGGGATCACGAGAGCTGACTAGGGCTGGAACAGCCCGTTGTCCTTCCCGATCTTCATCGAGCAGAAGTGCGGCCCGCACATCGAGCAGAAGTCCGAGTGCGTCGAGACCCCGCCGCGCGCGTGAAGCTCCCGCGCCCTCTCCGGGTCCAGCGAGAGCGAGAACTGCTTCTCCCAGAGAAACATGGCTCGCGCCCGCGAGAGGTCGTCGTCTCGCTGCCGCGCGCCCGGGTGGCCCTTCGCGATGTCGGACGCGTGAGCGGCGATGCGGTAAGCGATGATCCCGTCGCGCACGTCCTGCTCCTCGGGGAGCCCGAGGTGCTCCATGGGAGTCACGTAGCAGAGGTAAGCCGCGCCCGCCGTCCCGGCGGCGGTCGCTCCGATGCACGACGTGATGTGGTCGTATCCCGGCGCCGCGTCCGTCACCAGAGGGCCGAGGACGTAGAACGGGGCCTCCCGGCACACGCGCTGCTGGCGCTCGACGTTCATGGCGATCTGGTTGAAGGGCACGTGGCCGGGGCCCTCGATCATGATCTGGCAGCCGGCGTCCCAGGTCTTCGGCGTGAGCTCGCCCAGCGCATCGAGCTCGGCGAACTGGGCGGCGTCGCTCGCGTCGGCGAGGCAGCCCGGGCGCAGGCCGTCTCCCGCGGAGACGGTCACGTCGTGCGCTCTCAGGATCTCGCAGACCTCGCCCCAGCTCTCCCAGAGAGGGTTCTCTTTCCCGTGCCGCTTGATCCACGCCGCGGTGATCGAGCCTCCGCGGGAGACGATCCCGGTGATCCGGTTCCCGACGAGAGGGAGGTGATCGCGGAGAACGCCCGCGTGGAGCGTCATGTAGTCGACGCCCTGCTTCGCCTGCTTCTCGATGACTCCCAGGAAATCCTTGATGCCCCAGTCGAAGGGGCCGAACTCCTCGATCACCTGGTAGATCGGAACCGTCCCGATTGGGATCGGCGAGGCGTCGATGATCGCCTGGCGGATCTCGTCCAGGCTCTTGCCCGTCGAGAGGTCCATGGCCGTGTCCGCGCCGTAGTGGACGCACGTGTGGAGCTTCTTGAGCTCGCCCTCGAGCCCGGACGAGACGGCGCTGTTCCCGATGTTCGCGTTGACCTTGACCGTGAGCTTGATCCCGATCCCCATGGGCTCGAGCGCGGCGTGGTGGTGGTTCGCGGGGATCACGCAGCGACCGCGCGCGACCTCGTCTCGCACGAGGTCGGGGGAGACGTTCTCGCGCTTCGCGACGTAAACGATCTCGGGCGTCAGGTTGCCGGCCCGTGCCGCGAGGATCTGGGTCGTGCCCTTCGTGCGCTCGATCGTCGGGCGAGGCCGTTCTTTCTGCACTTCGGGGAGCGTCGCGAGAGGGCGGCCGTTCTGGGGAGTCATGTCCGGTCCTCGCAGTTCGAGACGATCAAGAGAGAGAAGCGCCGCATCGTCGAAGACGACACGGGAGCCAGGATTCTAGGGGCCGAGGCCTCGGAATCAAGGCGAAGGCGGATTCATGGAAGGGGGGAACGGTGCCTGCACGGGCTCGTTCCAGCGGCCGTGATCCCGGATGAGCTGGACGAGGCGATCGGCGGCCTCGTCTTCCTCGACGTCGCGCACGACGACTTCCTTCCCGACGTAGAGGTTGACCTTCCCCGGCTTCCATCCCACGTAACCGAAGTCGGCGTCCGCCATCTCGCCCGGGCCGTTCACGATGCAGCCCATGACGGCGATCTTGACGCCCTTCAGGTGGTCCGTCTTCCCCTTGATCTTCGCGGTCGTCGTCTCGAGATCGAAGAGAGTCCGGCCACACGAGGGGCAAGAAATGTACTCCGTCTTCGTGGTCCTGGCACGCGCTCCCTGGAGGATCCCGTAAGCGAGGTCCACGGCGCGGCGAGGATCGGGGAGAGCGTCGATCCGCACGGCGTCGCCGATCCCGTCGATCAGGAGCGAACCCAGGCGCTGCGCGGCCTGGAGGAGAACGTCCTCGAGCGCGCTCGCCGCGAGCGAGCCTTGCCTCGGACGCACCGCCGCCGCGAGGACGATCGGGACATCGAGCCCGCGGGATTCGAGAGTCGCCGCGAGAGCGCGCCACGCCTGCACGGGAGGCGTCTCCGCGGGAAGCCGCAGGCCCGCGATCACCTGCGGCGGGCCGTGGGGGCCTTTCTCGCGGAGGGCGTGCCCGACGAGGTCCGCGATCCTGTCGGCGAGGTGCGCGTAGCGCGCGGGAGCCGTCGGCTCCTCCGGCATGTGAGCAAGGCCGGTCTGCGACCCTTGCCAGCTCTTGCCCATCGCATCGATCTCGACCAGGATCGCGTGATCCTCGTGCTTCGCGACCTCGCGCGCGAGCTCGCGGAAGTCCTCGTCGGGAACGCGAGAGCCGTCCATCTCGCCGAACGTGAGGGGAGCGAGGCCGAGCGGAGTCACTCGGTCGCAAGCTCTCGCGATCCGCGAGCACGTCTCTGCGCGCGCGTGCTCCTCGCCGTCGGCGGGGACGTTCCAAAGGCGTCGCCAGAGCGCGGGATCGACGCGAGCGTCGAGGATCACGTCCGTCTTTCTTTCCGTGAGAACGGCACGGAGCTTCTCGAGGCCTTCGATCCCGAGGTCTCCCTCGACGAGCACCGAGGCGACCTCGAGCCGTCGGTCTCCGGCTCCCGGTCCCGAGAGACGAGCGGCGATCTCGGCGAGGACCGAGACCTTCGCGGGAGTCACCGGGCCGAGGTCGAGCTCGACGCGCGGCGGCTGATCTCCTCCGAGCGCTCCGAACTTGGGCCCCTGCTCGGTGCGTCGCGTCTTCCTGCGAGAGAAGGCGTACGGATCCAGTGTCTCTCGCGGAGGCTCGGTGAGAGTCGAGGCGAAAGGCCCCGAGTCTCTCGGAGGAGCCGTGCTCGCGAGGAGGATCGGATCGCGAGCTCGCAGCCTCGCCGAGAGCTCCGAGTAACGCTTCGCGAGAGCGAAGCACGGGGGGATCTCTCTCGTCGAGTCTTCCGTGAGCGAGACCCGGATCGTGTCGCCGATCCCGTCCTCGAGGAGGGAGCCGATGCCGATCGCGGACTTGATGCGCCCGTCGTCCCCGTCGCCCGCCTCGGTGACTCCCAGGTGGAACGGGTAGTCCATGCCGTCCTCGGCCATGCGCGCCGCGAGGAGGCGGTAGGCCTCGACCATGACGAGCGTGTTCGAGGCCTTCATGGAGATGATGAGCTCGCGGTAGTCGAGCTTCTCGCAGATCCGCACGAACTCGAGCGCGGACTCGACCATGCCGAGGGGCGAGTCCCCGAAGCGGTTCACGATCCTGTCGGAGAGGGAGCCGTGGTTCGTCCCGATCCGCATCGAGATCCCGCGAGCCTTCGCCCGCAGCACGAGGGGCGCGAACAGCTTCTCCATGCGAGCGAGCTCGGCCGCGTAGGCCTCGTCCGTGTATTCCTTCACGGCGAACTTCTTCGAGCCCTCGAAGAAGTTCCCCGGGTTCACGCGGATCTTCTCGACGTGCTCGACCGCGAGCATGGCGATCGTGGGCGAGAAGTGGATGTCCGCGACCAGAGGGCAGCGGAGCCCGCGCCGCTTCATCTCCTCCCGGATCGCCGGGAGCGCCTCGGCGTCTCGCTGCGTCGGGACCGTCACGCGCACGATCTCGCACCCGACGCGGACGAGGTCCTCGATCTGCTGGACCGTCTTCGGGACGTCGTACGTGAGGCTCGTCGTCATCGACTGGACCCGGATCGGCTCGAGCCCGCCCACGGGGACGTCGCCGACTCGCACGACGCGCGTCGGCCGCCTCGCGTAGCGGAAGCGGTCGGGCGCCGATCCTCTCGTCGCCGCCACGTCCTTCGCCAGCCCTTCGACCTCGCTCAGGGCAGGCTCGGGCGCGCCCGTCTTCGGCGTCATCGCGGTGTTCTCCCGGAGGCGCGATCGTAACGTGCTGCCGCGTCGATCTCAACGTACGCGGTCTTTTCCCGTCCGTCAGCGAGCCGAAGGCATCTGCTCCCGGTGGAGCGACACCCACCGGGAGCAGGCGAGCCTCCTAGACTTCGCGCGCGAAGTTGAACACGCACCGATCGGTGCCCACGGCGACCTCGAGAACGGTCGCCCCTTCGAAGTCCTTCCGCTTCGAGATCGAGCAGACCTCCATGTCCGTGGCCTCCAGGATCACGTCCTTCGTCCACTCCGCGTAGTCGGGGAGCCGGTCGCTCGGCTCGATCCGGCACCGCCCGAGGAGCTTCGAGAGCGTCTTCTCGACGCGCGGGATCACCGCGACCGAGTAGTCGTTCGACGTGTTCGGGGCGTAGAGGATCTGGAGCTCGAGCTGGTAGAACTCCTTCAGCCTCATGAATTTCGTCGGCTGATCCTGCTCGCGCCGGAACGACTTCCCGTGTTGCCAGACGACGAACGGGAGCCGCACCTTCCGCTCGTTGTGCGGGTTCAGGAGATGGCGCGCCCAGGCGTAGGAGCCCATCGTCGTCTCGGGTCTCAGCGTGAGATCTCCGACCACGTACATCTGCTCGCTCGAGTAGTTCGGATTCACGAGCTCGCGCGGCGTGAGCACGGGCGCCTCGCAGCGGAAGACCTCGAAGGCGCGGTTCTGTGCCTTGAGACAGCTCGTCAGGTCCGCGACGAGCATCGACACGAACGTCTCGCGCACGCGGATCTCGTCCTCGTTCCAGAAGACGAGCCCGTTGCGCTCGTAGAGATTCTCCACGGGGCTACTCTCCGTTGGCTGGTCGATCGGGTCGAGCAGGCAGCACGGCGCCACCTGCGGGGGCGTGCGGTCGCTGCCCGGGGAGCGCGGCGTTCGAGCCGGAGGCCCGAGGCCCGCGCACCGGAGAAGGCGCGACCGCCACGACCGCGTCCCGCGAGGATCGAGATGAGCGTGGCCCCGATGGCGAACGGGTTCATGGCGTCTCCTTCTAGCAAAGACGACGCTCGAGGAGAGTCCTGTCCCGCTCTCGCGGGCGACGAGGGCAATGCCGTGACTCGGGTGTCGCCAGACGCGAAGAAGGTCCTCCACCGGCGACGCCTCGCGGACGACTTCGGTCGAGCCCATCTCTCCCTCTCGCCGGGCTCGATCGTGTTGCGCGAGAGGGCGGGCCTTGGTTTCTTCGAGTCGTGGGCCCTTCTCTTTCATCCCGCCCGGGTCGTCTCCCATGAACGGCCCCCACGCGCTGCTCTTCGATGTGGCGAAGATCCTGGGAGTGGCCGCCGTCCTCGTCCTCGTCCTGGGAAGGCTCCGGCAGCCGGCGGTGCTCGGGTATCTCCTCGCGGGAGTGCTCGTGGGCCCGGCCGGGCTCGGGCTCATCTCCGACCTCGCGAGGATCGATCAGATCGCCGAGGTCGGCGTCCTGCTCCTCATGTTCGCGGTCGGCCTCGAGAGCTCGCTCGATCGCCTGAGGCCCGTGAGACGGCTCGCCGTGCTGGGAGGGATGCTCCAGGTCGGGCTCACGGTCCTCCTCACGTGCCTCGTCCTGCGAGCGATCGGGTGGGGGTGGGGTCGCGCGATCTTCCTGGGATGCATCCTCGCGATGTCGTCGACGACGATCGTCATGCGCTCGCTCCACGAGCGCGGGGAGACCGACGCGCCGCACGGGCAGGTCGCCCTCGGGATCCTGATCGTCCAGGACCTCGCCGTCGTGCCGATCACGATCGTGCTCCCGACGCTCGTGTCGGGCAAGGAAGACGTCCTCGGTCCGGCCCTCGCCGCGATCGGGAAGGGTGCGGTCGCGCTCGCGGCCGCCCTCCTCCTCGCGCGCTTCCTGATCCCGTCGGTCTTCCGCCAGATCGCGCGGGCGAGGTCGCGGGAGCTCTTCTCGATCGCCGTGCTCGGGCTCGCGGTCGGGACGGCCGTCGCCTCGGAGGCCGCCGGTCTCTCGCTCGCGCTCGGAGCGTTCGTGGCCGGCCTGGCCCTCGGAGGGACCGACTACGAGCACGAGGCGCGGGCGATCGTGGCGCCTCTCCGCGACGCTTTCGCGGGAGTCTTCTTCGCATCGATCGGCATGCTGCTCGACCCCGTGTTCGTCGCGATGCACCCCGGCGACCTCGCGCTCGTCGTCGCTCTCGTGCTCGTCGGGAACACGCTCGTGACGATCGCCGCGCTCCTCTTCCTCCGAGCTCCGCTGAGGGTCGCCGTGCTCGTGGGAGTCGCGCTCTCGCAGGTGGGGGAGTTCTCGTTCCTCATCGCGAAGATGGGCCACGAGGGCCACATCTTCCAGGACGAGATCTACCACATGACCGTGGCGGCCTCGGTCGCGACCATGCTCCTCACGCCCTTCGCGATCAAGCTGGGAGGTCCGATCGCGGCGGCGCTCGCGCAGGTGCCGTTCGTCGCGCGGCGAGCGTCGGGCGGGGCGATCCCGGAAGTCGCGGGAGCGGGGCTCGACCGGCATGCGCTCCTCTGCGGCTACGGCCCGATCGGGCGCGACGTCGCCAAGGGGCTCTCGGCGAACGACGTCCCGTTCGTCGCGCTCGAGCTCAACCCGCACACGGTCGAGCGAGCGCGAGCGGAGGGCGTCTCGATCTTCTACGCCGACGCCACGCAGCCCGAGGTCCTCGCCCACGCGGGCGTCGCGCGAGCGAAGGCCGTGCTCGTGACCGTCCCCGACGGCCTCGAGATCCTCGCGCGCGCTCTCAGGAGCTTCGACGTCCCGAGAGGGAGGATCGAGCAGGAGCTCGAGGACGCGCGCGCCGGCGAGCGGCGCTCGGGCGCCCGCGGGATCAAGGTCGCGCCGAAGCGTCTCGGCGAGATCACGCGCGTGCTCAGGCAAGTCCAGGTCGAGATCCTCGAGGTCGAGAGCGGCTCCGCGCTCGACGGCGCGACGATCGAGGAGGGCGTGCGCAGCGGCACGGGAGCTTCCGTGCTCGCCGTCCTCCGCGGGAGCGAGACGATCGCGAACCCCCCTTCCGAGGTCGCGCTCGCCGCGCTCGACCGGATCGTCGTCTTCGGGAGCCGTGCGCAGGTCTCGATCGTCGAGCAGCTCGCGTGCGTTTCCCGTGCTCCCACGACCGAGGCCCACGGGAGCAACGCGACCGACGACGCGCTCGTCCTGGAAGAACGCCACCCCGACGCTTCCTCGCTTCGCGGCGGGGAAACGGCCGCTCCGCCCCCGCCGCCGGTGCGGACGTAGAATGCGAGGCCTGGAGCGGCGCTTGTCCCGACTCGATCCGGCGGCGGCCGGGCTCCTCGTCCTCGCCCTCGTCGTGCGCGGGGCGTTCGTCGTCGAGGTCGTC
>JACQDU010000073.1 GCA_016200955.1 bacterium | reverse complement strand
GCCCACGACCGAGCGACCCGGCTCGAAGCCCTCGGGGAGCACTCCCTGGCGGATCGCCAGCGCGACGGCGGCGCTCGTCCCGATGTCGTTCTCTCGCGGGATCGCTCCCGTGACGCGCCACCCGAGCCACTCGAGGCGCCGGTAGAAACCGGTCCGGGCGAGGACCGTGTTCAGCCAGCCGTTCGTGATGCAGTAGTGCGACTCGAAGGGCACCGTGTGATGGATCACGTGCTCCGTCGTGGGGAGGATCAGACGAGTCCGCTGGAGGAGCCGGACGGGCCACGAGAGCTCCTCGAGCTCCATGTGAGCCCACTTGTGGACCTGGTTCGTCACCATGATCCAGAAGGTGAAGGAGCAGACGAACGCGTAGAGGAAGACCCACTCCGCCCGCCCGTCGAGCGGGATCAGGAACGCGCCTGCCTGCGCGGGGAGGAGGATCATGCAGTTGTCGCCGTTCGTCTCGATGAGCCCCTTCCGCGTGAGCGCCTTCGGGTCCGCGTGGTGCTCGCGGAAGTTCTTGATGAGAGTCGGCCCGAGGATCGGGAACTCGACCGTGCCCCACGTGTCCGCGAGCCAGTGGACCAGCCCCGAAACGAGGTCGGCCACGACCATGCTCATCGCGAACGCGAGCGACAGGAGCCACGCGTAGACCCGCAGGTCCAGCTCCCGCCAGAGCCGCAGGAGCATGAGAGCGAAGAGCGTCGTGAACACGACGACCGAGCAGACCTCGAGGAGCTGCTTCTTCCACGTGTAGTGCTTGGCGAGGTCGGCCGCGCTCTGCTGCTGGACGGCCGCGACGACGTCGGTGGTCATGAAGGGTGATCCGCTCCGGCTCGGCGTGCCTGCGACCCGTGAGTCTATGGTGCGCGAGGTGGCCGATCCAGTGCATTACGGCGCCGGGAGCCGTGCGGATTCGCTCCGGCTCTCCCGCCGCTCGTGGTTCCGGGAGATCGGCCATGGCGGAAGTCGCGCCCCGCGAGTAACCTTCCTCGCGGTAGGGGGAGGAGCTCGCAGCGTGACCGTGGATCTCCGCCTCGCGGCGATCGCCGCCTCCGCCGTCCTTCTCGTGGCGTCCGGTTGCTCGTCTCCCGCTCCGCGCGAGGAGCCCTGTCGCCCCGCGCGGCTCGCCAAGGCTCGCCCGGCGGCGCCTCGCGTCGCGGCACCCGCGGCCCCGAGCTGCGAGGTCGCCTTCGACGTGAAGGACGTCCCCGTGAGCGAGGTCATGGACCTCATCGCGCGCCGCGCGGGAAAGAACATCGTCTGCGAGCCGGACATCGAGGACCGCGTGACCCTGTCCTTGCACGACATCTCGTGGCGAGACGCCGTCGACTTCGTCGCGGAGAGGACTCACTGCGAGGTGAGCACCGTGCACGGCGTCCTCTACGTCACGCAGCCGCCGCGCGTGACGATCCAGACGCTCCCCGGCTTCTAAGTGAAGGGGAGCGTGGTCGCGACTCGCGACCATGAACGCTCGGAGCGGCGTCGGGAACGCGAAGACGCGAAGACGCGAAGGGCTCGGCCGCCGATTCTTCTTCAGGACGTTCTTTGCGCGTTCGCGCCTTTGCGCCTTCGTGTTCTCTCGCGGGTCGGGACGGGAGACCGTGCTGAATCGCGTGGGTTACGCCCTGCTGTCCAGGCGGGCCTCGCTTACTTGACGATCAGGTCCATGAGAGCGCGCGCCGCCGCGGGAGGAGTGCGGCTTCTGAGGCGCGCGAGGTAGAAGCTCCGCCGGACGGGGATGCCCGGGAGAGCGATCGCCTGGAGCCTCCCGCTCGCGAGCTCCTCCTTCACGGCGTGCTTCGAGATGAACGCGAGTCCGAGCCCCTCGAGCGCGTACCGCTTCACCGCCTCGGTGCTCCCGGTCGTCTGGATGAGGCCCGAGGGCGCGCCGGCCGTGAGGCCGTGCTGGCCGAGGAGCTTCGTGATCGCCGCGCGCGTCCCCGACCCTTCCTCTCGCAGGATCAGCGGCACGAGCTTGAGCGCCTGGCCGGTCAGGTGGCCCTTCGGGGCGAACGGGTTCGGGTTCGCGCCGACGAGGATCACCTCGTCCTCCGCGAAGGGCGTCGACACGACGCTCTTGTCCGTCGCGCGCGCTCCGACGAGCGCGAGGTCGCACTCCTCGTCCACGAGCGCCGCGAGCGCCCGCCGCGAGTCCGAGATGTGGATCGAGACCGAGACTCCCGGGTGCCCTTGCCGGAAGCGCGAGAGGATCCCGGGCAGGAGGTACTCCGCGGGGATCGTGGACGCGGCGATGTTCACCTGGCCCGCGTCGCCCGTCTCCTAGGCGCGAAGCTCGGCGAGCGCCTCGTCGCGCAGCGTGAGGATCCTCGAGGCGTAGCGCCGGAGCACGCGGCCCGACGCCGTGAGGCGGACCTTCCCGCGGCTCCGGTCGAGGAGGCGCGTCTTCGTGGCGCGCTCGAGCGCCTTCAGGTGGAAGCTCACGGTCGACTGCGTCAGGTGCATGGCCTCGGCCGCGCGCGAGAAGCTTCCGTGCTCGAGGATCCCGACGAACGTCCGGAGCTGGTCTATCTCCATGGAGTCTCCTTCGAGCCTATCGATCCGTCGAATCCTGGCATTCAGATTCTACTCGTTTTCCCCTGGAGGCTCACGAAACTTCACGGGAGAGAAGCGGTCATCGGCTCCGTTTTAAGGCCGCGTGGGAGCGTCCGACGAGGCCCGCTCGTGCGGCCGCGTACCCGAGAGCCGTCCCCACGACGAGCCCGAGGAGGAGCCCGCGCAGGAACCGCTGCCGGCGGACGATCGCGTCGGCCACGGCGCCCGCGAGGCGCGAGAGCGCGCTCCGGTGCGGCCTCACGCGGCGGATCGGGACGCCGCCGATCGTCTCTCCCCGGAGAGCGCGCTCGATGTCCACGGCGAACGCGGCGGCGCTCGGGTAACGCGCCTCGGGGTCCTTCTCGAGCGCGCGGAGCGCGACCGTGCCGAGCGTGTCGGGGAGGCCCGACCAGATGGTCGCGGGAGGGCGCGGCGCCTCCTCGAGCACCGCGCGCGCGAGCGCGGCCGTGCTCGGCTTCTTGAAGGGAGGGATCCCCGCGATCATCTCGTAGAGGAGCGCTCCGAGCGCGTAGACGTCGGTGCGGCGCGAGAGCTCTCCTCCCAGGATCT